>NZ_JBFMHW010000008.1:0-262848 GCF_040754745.1 Pseudomonas sp. SB113 | reverse complement strand
AAGCAGAATGCGGTGTATCAGAAACTCCATAGCGGCTGTTTTGGGGCCGCTACGCGGCCCAACGCGGGACAAGCCCGCTCGCCACAGGGGAACTCGCCAGTCTCTGAAAATTGTGTAGATACCTATGGCTATCGGGGGCAAGCCCCCTCCCACAGTTTGATCTCCATGCAGCAGGTACCTGTGTGTCCTCTTAGCGCCAGCTCCATGACACCCCGGTGTAGATCCCGCGTCCATCGGCCGGGGTGGAGCGTGCGACATCCAGGCCCTTGTCGTCGTAGCCCGGCGTGACGGTGTTGGCGTAGCGGCGGTTGGTGAGATTGCGCAGGTCGACCCAGGCTTGCCAGTCCTGTTTGGGTGCGTCGTAGCCGACGGTGGCGCCGAGGAGCGTGTAGGACGCGGCGTAATAGGAATTGGCGTAGTCCACCGCCACCCGTGAGGAATGCTCAGTGTTGAGGCTGGTGTAGAAACCCGTCGGGTGGCTGTAGCGCAGTTGCGCCTGATAGTAGTGCTTGGGGATGCCCGGCAAGCGGTTGCCACCGAAACGGTCGTCGTCGCGGTAGTGGAAATCGCTGAAGGTATAGGCCTGGCGCACGTCGAGCTTGCCGCTGCGGCCGCCGTCCCACAGCGGGCTGAGCAGGCCCAGTTCCACGCCCTGGTGCACGGTGGGACTGGCGTTGGATTCGGCGACGATGGCATTGCTGGTCGAGGTCTGTGCCTGGGTTTCCACGGTGAGCAGTTCGTGACGCACTTCGGAGCGGTACAGCGCCAGATCCCACTGGCCGAGCCATGCTTCGCCACGACCACCGATTTCCAGGGTGGTGGCGGTCTGGTTTTTCAGGCTGACGCCTTCGCGTTGTAATCCAGTGGCCGGGCCGCTGCCCACGGGAAAGTATTTATTGGAGCCCCAGATCATCGACCACGCATGCGGCGGCTCGACCGAGCGGCTCAGGTTGCCGTAGACCTGCAACTGCGGGTTGAAGTCATACCGCAGGCCGATGCGCGGAGCGTAGTCCCAGTCGTGCTGGCTGAGCGGCGCCTGGCCGTCGGGATAGGTGACCTGGGTTTCACGGCGGGTGTAGATCGCGGCCAGGCCGGTGGTCAGCCACAAATCCTCGACCAGTTCCAGGTCGTTACCGATATGCAGCACGGTGTCGGAGCCCAGGTAGCTGTAGTCGCGGGTCTTGGTGCCGGGGGCGTAGGTTGCGGTGTTGCCGGCTGGCGTGCGCACGTATTCCGATGTGCCGTTGTTGGGCATCGCCTGGGTGGTGCGCAGGCCGAGGGTGGTTTTGCTGTCGTGGCCGAATAACGTGTCCTGGCGGATGTAATTCAAGGTGCTGCTGATATCGGTGTAGGCAACCTTGAGGCGGTTGGTGCCTTCGCGCAGGTCCATCGGGTAATCGTGGTACGCCAGCCCGACTTCCAGGCGCGAGCTGTCATCCAGCTGCAAAGTGGTCTTGTTGGCAATCCAGGTGGAACCCGGTTGCAGGCGCTTGGAATCACGGGCGGCGTTGAGGCTGTTGGCGGCGCGCGGGTCGTGGCTGATCTGGGCGCGGGTGAGTTTGCCGGGGGTGTCGTTGGTGGTTTCGCGGTAGCGGAAGTAGAAGCGGGTTTCCAGGTCCGGGTTGAAGCGGTAGCCGAAGTTGGCGGCCATGCCTTTGCCGGTGGCCGCGCTCTGGCGCTGGTAGCCGTCGGATTCCGAGTCGGTCAGGCTGATGTAGTAGTCGGCATCCCCCAGCACTTGGCCCGAACTGATCTCGCGCTGGGCATAGCCACGGCTGCCGGCTTCATAGCGCACTTGCAATTTGGGCGCGTCGTAGCCGGTATGGGTCACATAGTTGACCGCGCCGCCCAGCGCCAACGCGCCCTGATCAAAGCCATTGGCGCCGCGCAGCACCTCGACGCGGCTTTGCCACAACGGGTCCTTGAGTTCATAAGGGGTGCCGCCGGGGCCGGTCAGCGGCAAGCCATCGAACATTTCGTACAGCCCCGAAGCATGGGCGCCCGGGCTGCGGTTCAGGCCCGAACCGCGAATGGACAGCTTCACCCCTTCATTATTCGCTGCCTTGGCGTACACCCCCGGCTGGTACTTGAACACGTCTTCGTTGGTGCTCACCCGCCCCTGCTGCACGCTGCTCATGTCGATGTAATTGGTGGCGCCGGGCACGCTCTTGAGCTGCGCCTGGGCGACTTCGCCGGCACTGGCCTCTGGCGTGTTGACTTCGACCGGCGCCAATTGCAGGTCTTCGGCGTGCACCAGCGAGCTTAAGGTCAGGGCGGCAAACAGGAACGGAGGTGGGCGCAGCAGCATGGGCGGATCCTCGAAATGCGGGAGCGTGAAAGGCTTGGCCATCACGCGAACAGTGATGGGAAGGCAACGATGCTCGCCAAGTCACGCCTTAATAACGGACCAGACGCTTCCCACAACAGCGTCGGACGCGCTCTATTTTTTAAGTCCAAAATCGAATTAACACATGCAAACTCAGTATTTAAAGAAATAACCAGCACGCATTAATCTGGAGCCACTGAGTTACCTACGAGAGCGCCCCCATGCCCACATCCGCCACCGTCATCGACTTTACCCTCCACCGCAAACGCCGCCAGGCACGTGCTGCGGCCGAGTTGATGTGGACGATGTACGCGGCACGCGCAGGGTTGGCGGTGTTTACCACCCACGCCACAACACCCAGCGATACACGCCGGGCGTAGGCCAATGAATTTCCTGCATGTGATTCCCGAACCTCCCGAACCACTGCCCAAACCCAACACCGATGACGATGTGATCAGCCTGTGCGTGGCGCATAACCTGCAACGGCTGCGCAGCAAACGGCACCTGTCACTGGACGCCCTGGCACGCGCCTGCGGCGTGAGCCGGGCGATGCTGGCGCAGATCGAGTCCGGGCGCAGCGTGCCGTCGATCAAGGTGCTGTGCAAAATTGCCAAGGGTCTGAAGGTGTCGGTGGCGGCGTTCCTGGAGGATCGCGCGTTCGAAGGGGTTGAAGTGTTGCCGGCGCAGCAGAGCAAACGCCTGGTGAGTGCCGATGGCGCATTTATCAGCCGCGCATTGTTTCCCTACGACACGGCACGCCAGTCGGAGTTCTACGAGATTCGCCTGCGTGCACTTGGCGAGGAGGTCTCTAAAGGCCACGGGCCGGGCATCCAGGAAAACCTGGTGGTGGCCCAAGGCGTGCTGGAAGTCAGCGTCAATGACGAGCGCTACTTGTTGTCCACCGGCGATTCGATCCTGTTCTACGCCGACCAGCCCCACCGCTACCGCAACCCGGCGGACAGCGAAGCCGTAGCGTTCCTGGTGATCACCTACCCCGAGCGGCTGGATTAATCCCGGCAAAAAAAAACGCCCCGACTTATCGGGGCGTTTTTTATGGCGCGGGACCTGTCAGCAGGTGCAGCACATCATCGGCATGCCGTTGCAGCTCATCATCATGGGCATGGCACAGTCGTTCATCATTTTGTTCATGAGCATGCAGCAGTTGTTCATCATGTCCATGCTCATGCCCGGCATCGGCATCATTTTGCACATCATGCCATCGGCCATCATGGTGCACTCCATGACGCACTTCATCATGGGCATCGGCATGCCCATCATCGGCATCATGTTCATGCCGGTCATCATGGCCATGGCGTCGGCCGACATGCACATCATCGACATATTGGCGCACTGCATCATCATCGGCATGCCGCAGTTCATCATCATCGCCATCATTTCGGCGTTGGTCTTGAACTGCGCCATGTCCATGCCTGCCGCCGGCTTCATGGTGCACATCATGGCGTCAGCGGCCATTTCGCATTTCATGGTCGCCATCATCATCGGCATGCCCATCATCGGCATCATTGGCATGGAGGTGTTCATCGGCATCTGCATTGCATTCATCATGTTCGAAACTCCGTAATCGACAGGAAATGGCTAAGTTCTGGCGCCGATTCTAGAGATGCCGGAGGGCTGTGCAAGACGACGGCGCAGCAGCAGGAATGGATGTTCTCAGGGACGCTTAGTTGAACAAAACAGCTGTATTTGGCGTGATAACGATGATTCAGGCGCTATTACGTTACTTACATCCGCTAGCCCGCATGAATGGACGTCATGGATATTCGATTGAGGAATCTCGTCCAATCTTAAGGAAATAAACGATCTAACGGATGACGCTAGCCGTCGGGCTTCTCCAGGGACTGCATCAATTCATCGGCCTCCGACCCCGGTGGCAACCTGAACCCATGCATTTCATCAGCGGCAAGAATTTCACCCAGAGCGGCGAGCAACTGCGCCTCTGTCGGCGAGTCACGCAGCAGTTTATGTGCCGGCAGCAACAACTCGGAGGGAACGCCCTGAACACTCGCGGCGTCGATCACAGCGAAGAGGATAAAGCGCAGGCGTATTTCGCGGTCCGTCGGCCAGACCGTTTTTCGCTTACCCAAGGTAGGGCCTCGTTCTTTCAAAAAAATCCGAGGCTATTGCGCATAGAGAGGTGTTTCAAGCATCGGAATGCAAGATAGGCCGCTTCCTACATTCAAAACAGAAACAACATACATCTCCGTCATCGCGTCCAACTCTTCAACTGTCAGATGCTTGATAACGCTCTTCTGAAATAACAGAGCACAACGGGATAAAATCTGCATCGGCAACCGGCTTTGGGGCTTAAGTGCCTGGCGACGAACTGCATTACTGCACCGGCAGGAAATTCATCAGTAACAGGCTTTGTGCATAGTTAAGCCCAATACGGCGGTAGCGCTCATCGAGCATCTGGGTCAACAGGTCCAGACGCGCCACAATCTTGCCGAACTCGACGGCGAAACTCAGGTTACTGCCCTCCTCCGATATTTCGTTGGAAAACAGGAGCAGGACGCCATTTGCATCCTGACGCTTGCTGAGCAACCAGGTGGCCTTTTCGATGTTACGCGCGGCGTTGCTGACGAACTGCGGATTGATCGAATCGGTCATGTAGAACTCAGTGCGGCCCCCATGGGCAGTCACGAGCATGCTGCCGATTGCATAGATAAACGCGCCCACCCGGTCGCCCTGAAATTCAGGGCTCAAGGAATAACTCAGGGCCGCCAGGTCGCGACGCTCACCGAGGGCGGGCAATGAGCGGCGCTGTTCAATGGCCAGGCGGATCTCCCGCGCAGCGCTCACCGCATCCGGATAACCCGATTGACGCCACTGGTTGGGGTTACGCAGATAGAGCTTGTTCATGAGCAAATACAGGCTTTGCAAGTTGTCGCGCATGCCCAGTGTCGCCATGCGATCGACACTGGTCTGGAAGAATTCATCGGGTTTGCCATTGCTGAACTGCTTGGCTATGTCCCGCCCCTGCTGCTGGGTGCACCCATTGGCGCAGAGCATTAACACCACGGCCAGCAACAGTGGCCGGTGCATCCGTCGAGTCTTGAATAAAGGTAACGTGCGATCCATCGGCACCCGATCTGGTTCTTTTGCCCTCGCGGGAAATCGGCGGGGCTTGGACAAAGATAGATTGGAGAAATGAAAAAAAGTGCGATGGGCTGGGCAGATAGTTGTAAACAGCGCCTGCCGGGCCCTGAATCGGCCCCATCGTGAAAGATTCGTTTCAGGATCTATACTCGGTAGAACAGTTGCGAGTGTTGTTGGCGATCCAGATAAGATTCACATCGTGCACGACACTCTCACCCGCAGCTGTACAGGAGGGTAACGCAGATGAAACATCCCATTCGAGCTCAGATTTTTGTCCAGGTGATTTGCCTGCTTTCGGTGGCTCAGCTTTTCTGCTGAGCCATGCGTCACTGCCTTCGAAATCGGCTGCGGGTGTGGCTGAGGGAGGTCTCGCCCTGTATTTGGGGCCCATCAACTTAAATTACAGCTGCAACGCCCCCCTGAAGGCTCATTGAAAAAAGGAATTTGCAGATGCCATTCTCATGGGAAGAAAGAGCGGCCTTGCTCGCACTCAAAGGCGTAGGTCCTACCGTCATTGCTCGGCTGGAGCAGATGGGTATCGAATCGCTGGCCAACCTCGCGCAGTCAGAGGTGAGCGACATCCTGGCTCAAGCATCCGCGGCACTTGGTTCGACGTGCTGGAAGAATAGCCCTCAAGCACGCGCAGCGATTACTGCGGCCGTAGAGTTGGCGCGGGTTTCAAGCGCGGACGACCCGGCACTACGGGTCGCAGACAGGGATTTCACTTGATAGGATGAGCCCCACTCAACTGCCGTTTCAATCAGGAGCTATGCGTGGGCAAAGGAATAAAAATGTCGTCGGCATTGGATGCGCTGGGCCATTCGCACACTATCGAGGCACTTCAAACGCTCAGCGATCATAACCGCACAATTCCATCGCTGGTGTGTGACGGCGGCAACTGCCGTGCACCGGTGCGCTTTGTACCGCGCGGACTCGTCAACCGATCGGGAAAGGAACCTTTCGACCGCGCCGCCTACATCGGGCTGACTGCCGGTCGTGACTCCGACCACAAACCCGGGTGCAAATACGACGCCCTCGGCCAGTTGAAAACTATCGTCGCCGCCGAGTCCGATCCCGACTTTATCGGAGCGCTCAACGCCGGCGCTTCCGAACTGCGCCTGTTACTGCTGCACAATAATCTGGGTGGCAAATCACTCTCTGGTGCTCAGTTTACGACCTCAGCAACGGATGGCTCTGCCACGCAGAGACAGCCCAAGCTATATCAGCCAAGCGGCAAAAAACTGGCCAGCTACCTGCGCACTACGGCTGATCTGCTTAAGCTGCGTGAGCGGTGCGAAGCGGATGATGAACTGGCTCAACATCTGGTGCTGCGCTTTGGCACTAAGAAAATTCGCTGGTCAGACTTTTTCTTTGAAAAAAACCGCTACGAAGATGCATGGCGAATGCTGCAACGCCTGGGGAGCGAGTGCCACCCCTTCGCAGTGGTGGGCACGGTCGACCGGGTTTACGTGCCAGATGAAGGCAGCGGCCGGGTCATGAGCTATCTGAATCTCACGGCTAAATACGAACGGCCCGACGCAGAAAATGTGACAAGCGTCTTCAAGGTCAGTGTTGGAGATAAAGACAGCGAGTGGTTGCAGACACTGGGCAAAGGCACAGAAGTCATCGTATTTGGCGTGTGGAGCAGTGGTTCGCCGGAAAAACGAGCAAGCGGATCGAAAATCTACCTGAATCACACACTCACGTTGTACACCAAGTTCAAAGAGCAGTTGGTGGTCGTGGCGTTGCTTCCTTGAGCGCAAGCTTTGGATCTGGCACCTCAGCCCAGCCCTTCTTCAAGTACTCGTCCGCTACGATTTTGCGTATCAGAAAACAGTAGATGATGGGTAATACCGCAATCGGTATAGCCGCCCAAGGTGGGCCTGCGAGCAGACCCAACCCTATCGCCAGGCCCCAAATCAGCAAGTGCCGCCAAAGGCCGGCGAAGAGAAGATAGATCGCCCCCAGAAACAATATCGCCAGAACTTGAAACGCATCGACCTCTTCAACCTGGTCACTGTCTGGGCTTTTGAAATAGCGGGTCATTTCACCGTCCTTGTGGGGATTAACCCGGAAAATTCAACATCGAAAGTCATGGGAGTCGCTTCAAGACGCTATTCACATACGTGCGTCACTTGTCCAAGTTCAATGGTTCGTGCATCCGCTCCCCTATCATTCCCCGCAACCACTCAGCATGAAACGCCATTTCGTCCAGAGAGATACTCTCTCCCAATTGATATTCGAACAGCTTGTCCTTCGGCCCCTGACACACGACGCGCAAATGCCCATCGCGATCAAACCGGGCGAGCACGTAGGGGCAGACGTAGATGATGTCGCTAAATGGCACACGCACTTCGGTGGGTCTGCGACCACGACGGATGACGATGAGTGTAAGCAGTTGCTGGCGTTCATCGAACGTAAAGGCCTGCACATGAGGCGCAGAGGCCATCCACGCAAACATCGCACCGATGAGCACTGCAGTGCCAAGCATGCACAGGAGGAGCGAGGACGTTGTGAAGCTCGCCCCATCGCTGGACGGCGCACTTTGTAGCGCTCCGAGCCCGACAAAGAGCAACATCGCCAGCACATAGCCCGGCAAAAGCATAAACAGCCCAATGCAGAAACCTAAAATACCCCGACCACTGCTGCCAACGATCGGTACATCCGGGCCGTAGTGCCAGACAGGTGGGTGCCCGGCAGGGTATTCAGTGCCTGGCACCGCTGGAGGCGTTACGACGAGGCGGGGTGGGCGTTGGCGATTCATCCAGCAGGCTCCGGGGATGGCTGGGTAGACGGTACTACGACAGTCGCGACGTGGTGATGAAGGCCAGGCTGGGCAAGAAGCCGCCGCCCCTGCCGAAGCGGTCGGCAGCCTTACTTGAGCAGGGCAATCACCGCGCAGACAATCATGATCGCCAGCGCCGGCCACTGCATGGGCATGAAAAAGAAGTGATGGCGCACGCCATCTTCATGCACCTGCCGATTCAGTACAAAGCCCAGCACGGTGTTGATACCCGAGCCAATCCCCACCCCCATCAGCAGTTGCATCAATGAGGTATTGCCGGGTTTGACGCTGGGGTCGGGCCACAACCCCATCAGCAACAACACCATGGCCACCGGTGTGAACAGCGTCAGCCAGCCTGCGCCGCGATAGATCATCGTTTAGTACTCATCCTTGACGCTGCCGGCTCACGCCGGCTCGCGTTTTTGTTCTTCAGCCGCAAACACGGCATCGAGGGTATTGAGGAACAGATCGTGGCTCAGAATGCCGGTGGCGATGGTCGACAACACGGGTTTGCCACTCTCGTCCTTGATCACCACCTTTTCGGTCCAGGCGTTGAGGTCGACGGTAAGCAGCGACGACATCGGCACTATGCGCCCCTGGTATTCGAGAAAATCCTGGCTCACCACAATCGGCGTCGTGGTGATTTTGAGGAAGTTGCCGGTGACACGCTTGCCCCAGACCTGCCCGGAGCTGATGCAATTGAACCTGACCGCCCCGCCCGACTCCAGCGTCGCCACTACCCCCGGCAGACTTGCGCGTACGTGCAGCTCACGGACCAACTGCTGGAAGTCGTGAAAGCCCTTGAGGCTCTCGATCACCCGATGAAACGGCTCGGTGGCATTACGACGGTAGGCCACGTTGGTGATCATGCCGGTCAGCACGGTTTGCCCGGAGCCAAACAGATACAGGTCGTCAATCTCGGCAAAGGCGGTGTATTCCCGCTGATCGTCGATGATGCGCTCGATGCCGTGCTCATACACTGTGTAACGCGGCGCGCGCAGTTTCCTGTGCCAGGCGTAAGCGGCAAATACACCAAGCCCGAGAACGGCCAGCAAAGCGCTGGTGGCGTAAATCAAGGTATGTGGGTTACTGAAACTGAAGGCCATGCCACGGGACGGTTGGAGACTGACCGGCCCCTCATTGCCCGGTGGCAGGATCGTGCCCAGATACAACACAAACCCGGCGAGACCTAACAACACAACGCCAAATATCAAACTGAAAATCAGAAAACCCTTGCCGTGACGGAAACTGGCGATCAGTTCGCCGGTGGCGGAAGGCGCTTGGGAGGGGGATGACTGCATAAAGCTTGCGTCCTTGTAATGGAGTAGCGCACGCCGCCGTTTACGCGGAGCCGATTGAGCCATGCCCCCACTGGGCAGGCTTGGCACGGATGGTTGGAGCATGGCTAATTAGCATCGTTCCTTGTGCATACGGGTTAATGCGGATGGGTTCACACAGTTCTCGACACCGGGTTGGTTTTTTGCGCGAAGAACAATGGTCATCGCCCGCCCCCAAAGCCCGAGGTCGCCAAACCCCAGAAACACAAAAGCCCCGCATTGCGGGGCTTTCGTTTGAATCTTGGCGGGAAACCAGGGATTCGAACCCTGGGAACGCTATTAACGTTCGCCGGTTTTCAAGACCGCTATGCAAACTCACGCGGGCCGACGTCCCGAAGGCCGTCGGCGTTCCATTACTCACGGCCACCGATCAAGCTACAGGCCGCATTCTGCAAGGGGTGAGTTTTGAGTTTGGGAACTGTTTTTGCCCTTCCTCGGCGTCCTGCCGAATGAACTCAAGCCACAGAAATGCAAAAGATTTACGAAATACATCGCGACGGCTTTCGGCCGATTCTGTTGAAAAAGTCGGCTTCGAATTCCGCGCCAGAAAAGTACGTGCCTGAGATTGAAATCTGAATTTTTTGGCAGAAGGCCCAGGACTCAGATTTCGCATAGCAGCGTGCAACTGAGGTGTTTTCATCCCTAAATATTCGAGTGTTTCGGGAAAGCCGACTTTTTCAACACAATCGGCCAAAAGCAGTCATTTGAGCGCGTTTATAAAATGCGGGACGACTCGGTTGATAGCTTCTTGCCATACGAATAGGCTTCGCCCATCACACCACTTGCAAAAAGGATTTGAAATGTGCCGCAGTCGCCTTACCTTGGCTCTGATGATCAGTCTCTCAATACCCGGCTTCGCCTCTGCCACAAGTGCCCAGAAGGGCAAAACGAAGACTGAACTGCTTGATTGTTCAGCCGTAACGTTCGATGGGTCTAATCTCACAGAGGGAGAGAACGACTACTTTTTCTCTAACCAGAAGGACATTTCGACAGCACAGATTCTGCGCTTCGCGCTTGGTAGAGATGCGATTTTGGCCGACTTCTACGCACGCCGGAAAGGCTCAGACTTCAATGCCGATGTTCTGAAAATCAAGGATCTAGCTAGTCAGAAAGGGCTTGCATTGCAGATGACCCATGACCTTACCGTGGCTGAAAATGCGGGCATTGAGCAGAACAAGAACCATAAGTGGACCAAGGACACCGCCGATACTCTCTTCTGCCGGATATACGCCATTGGCGACACCGCGACGAACAGCTACAACATCTATGCCACAAGCTACCTCAAAGGGCTTAAAGCGAAGCAGGAAGCCATGCATGGTCAAGTAGGCTACTTCGATGTGACGGTTAATGACTGCACCATCAGCAAATCAATCGATACCGGCAACCGCTACTCCGCCGTGAAGCCAGATCCTGATGCGCGATTCCTAACCGTGAACGCGACCTTCAAGAACACTGACAACGAAGGTCGGCTACCACTTGAAGGCAGCTTGTTCATCAGCAAGGATGACAAAGATTTCAAATTCGATACTACTGAAACCATCATGAGCGATGGCTACGGAATCCGTTTGCGGTCGCTGAACCCTCTCATCAAGCTCAACACGAAGCTCGTCTACAAGGTGCCTAACGAGTTGTCTGGCGAGGTTTATTGGAAGCCCGGTAGGAATGCCGAGGATAAGAAGCTCTGGTGTACCTATCTCCCGTCAGCCTGATTCGTGCCATAGCCAGCCATTTGTTGGTTACGGATTTATGTTTGCAATTTGGCAGACTGCTGCTAGGTGTGAGGGGCTGCTACGGCTCGAATGCGGCCGTAGGGCCAGATTCGAACCCCTTCGATAATCACTTAGGAACGCTCTGGACCGTCAAAATCAATAAACCCAGCACAACTTTGTTGCCCCATGCGGCCTATTGCGGCCCTATTCTGACCGAAACCGCAGCGAACACCAGAAGTGGCCCTATTTAGATTTTGAACCGCCCAACCCTCTGATTCAGTTCAACCGCCAAGCTCGACAGCTCATGGCTCGCAGAGTTGGTCTGACTGGCACCCGCCGAGGATTGCGCTGACAAATCACGGATGTTAACCAAGTTGCGATCAACCTCCCGGGACACCTGGGCCTGCTCTTCAGCGGCACTGGCTATGACTAGATTACGATCGGAGATTTCGCCAACACTGCGGGTGATTTCCTCCAGAGCATCACCCGCACTGCGCGCCACATCGAGCGTGCTCTGGGCACGAATACTACTGTTTTGCATCGATTCTACCGCCTGACTGCTGCCTCGCTGTATGTCGCCAACCATCACCTCAATTTCCTGAGTGGATTTCTGAGTGCGGTGGGCTAGTGCCCGCACTTCGTCGGCAACGACGGCAAAGCCTCGCCCAGCCTCACCCGCTCGGGCAGCCTCAATAGCCGCGTTGAGGGCCAAAAGGTTGGTTTGCTCAGCGATGGCCCGGATGACATCCAACACCTTGCCAATGTCCCGCGTCTGCTCAGCAAGACTGCGAACTTGCTCAGCCGTCACTTCGACGTCTTTATTCATCTGCTGAATAGCATTAACCGTTTCCTGGACTCGCTGAAGGCCCTGTATCGCCGAAGCGCTGGACTGTTGCGAAGCGATCGATGTACTCACTGCATTGCTGGCAACCTCTTCAACTGCGGTGGTCATCTCATTGACAGCAGTGGCGGCTTGCTCAATCTCGTCATTCTGTTGCCGAAGCGACCGAGAACCTTCCTCGGTCACCGCGTGAAGTTCTTCGGCCGCCGATGCCACTTGGGTCGCCGAACCGGAGATATGCTGCAAGGTATCGCGAAGGTTAGCCTGCATAGTTTTTAGAGCTTGCTGCAGGCGTGTTACCTCGTCACACCCCTGGGCTTTCACGGACTGGGTAAGATCACCTCGCGCCACGTCCTCCGCCACCCGTACGGCATCATTGAGAGGACGAATAATGCTGCGCGTCAGGATGACCGCCAGCAAGGCGGTCATAATGGCCGTAAGTATAAGTACTCCTATAATGACGTTACGTGCGGTAGCGTAGCCGTTGGAGGATTCAGCTACTGCAGCCTCCGAGTCCTTACGGTTTACTTCCAGCAGCCAATCTACTAGCGGAGCCATTTGATCCGAGTAACGCTTTAGATCCCCACTGATCAACTCCGAAATCTCAGCTTCGCGCTTGGCAAGCGAAGCCTGCCGCAGTTTGTCCTGAGCTGTGAGATAATTACCAAGCGCTTCCTTGAACTCAAGAAACTTGGCAGCTTCTTCATCTCCGCTAACCAGCGGGCCGTAATCATCGATAATTCGCTTGGCCTTATTAGTCAACACTTCCAAACGCGCGTCTGACTTTTCAATGTCGGCCTGAGTACGGTTGACCATCACCACATATGACATCGTGCGAAAGCGCGTTGTCGTGTCCGCAAGCTCGCCCAGAAGCCGGGTGGGGGTCAATGCATCCCTCGCGATGGACTGCGTCGCGTGATACAGATCAGCCATTTTGTTCAGGCTCATTACACCGAGAAAGAGGACGAGCAAAGCCAAGAGGGTGAAAAAAAGTGATGCCCGCAGGGCAATACCAAGATTACGTAGCGTCATGATTCCATGCTCTACAGAGAAGGTTAAAAGCCTATCGGCCGCAACAAAAATAACTTGATAGCATTTTGCAACCATGTCCGACATCGAGCACATCTGGTGTGTGCAAGGTTGCCGCGCCAACAGCCTCAGCCAAAAATTTGTCCTAAGCTTTCATCCTTGGTGATACCGTTATGCCTCATACAGCGCATGACCTGAGGTGAAATCAATGAGTGATGAGATCGAGGTTTTGAAACAGCTTCTTGACAAAGGCCATCTGGATAACGAAGACGCCAAGGTGAGCGGAATAGCCAAGCTCGCCGTAGACCAGGGTTTCGACCAGTTGAGTGCCCCTCAAAAGGCAGTCATTGCGCCCCATCTCCAGAGGACATGCGAAGGAGTGACGGACCCAGGCGGATACCATAATGAGTGCCAGATAGTGCTTGACGGTAAAGAGCTCGCAACAGCCCTGGAACAAGAGGGCTACTACGGAAGCCTTCTTTGCGAGAACTGCATCAACGAGCACGAACAGTCCGCGAACGAATGGGACCGTATCGATAAGGAATAAACTGCTAAGTGCAGCCCTATTTGGGTTGGAACACTAACAAAAAAAGCCCCACAATCCTGATTTACTAGGGCCATAGGGCTTCTCTACACTCAGGCTTATAGTTGATTTTGCATATAGGAAATTAACTGGCGTATGATTTTTGCCTGTTTCCTGAGCGGTTACTTGAGGAAAGAATTCGATGTGAGGGCCCCTTTGCCACTAGGCATTTGGATCAATGATCCCGAATTTCCAGCCTTATCGAGGCACAACACCCAAGTTGACTTAGATACCACACGACATGCTTCAGAAGAGACAAGTCGAGATGCCGCAGCAGCAGCATCCTGATCAACAGATGCAGCAACCATTTCTTCCCAATCGCTGCGATCAAAGCAAATAGTCGTATTGGCCTGAAGTGTTTTGACTGGATATTTCTGCGCAAAAACAAGAGGCGGCACTGAGACGACCAGAGCAGAACCTATAGTCAGTAGAGTTTTCATAAAAAAGCCACTTAGCTTAGTAGCTTCTCGATATCATCTTCAGTCGCAAAAAAGCCATGACAACATTCTGTTATAAATCGTCAAAGTCCAACCATAATCGCGCTCATTCGCTTCGGTGCTGAGACTTCTTTCTTGTAGGCAGAAGCGATTTATCTTGTCGACGGTGACTTCTGCCTAGAACAGCCCACCCAGCGCGGCGGGCTCCCAATTCATGATCACGAGTTCTCCGCTGACATCGGCTTTCCCCTGCCGCTGATTCGCCGTGCTGTACCTGATGTCCACTGTCTCAAAGTGAAACCCCTTAAACACGTGCCGGATGTCAGGGTGGTCATTGATGCTGACCATCACTTTGCCCTGGCTGCGCCTCATGAATTGAGCCATCAGCTCATAGTTATCAAAGGGGAAATCCACGCCATAGCCGGCGGTCTGCCAGTAAGGCGGATCCATGTAGTGGAACGTATGCGCGCGATCATAACGCTCGGCGCAGTCAAGCCAGGGGAGGTTTTCGACGTAAGTGCCGGACAACCGCTGCCATGCTGCCGAGAGGTTCTCCTCGATCCGCAGCAGGTTGATGGCCGGGCCAGTGGTTGCGGTACCAAACGTCTGTCCTGTCACCTTGCCGGCAAAGGCATGGTGCTGCAGGTAGAAAAAACGAGCGGCGCGTTGAATGTCTGTGAGGGTTTCAGGGCGGGTCATCTTCTGCCACTCGAATACCTGTCGCGAGCTGAGCGCCCACTTGAACTGGCGCACGAATTCTTCCAGATGGTTCTGCACGACGCGGTACAGCGTCACCAGGTCGCCGTTGATGTCGTTGAGGACTTCAACTGGGGCGGCCTGAGGACGCATGAAGTAGAGCGCGGCGCCGCCGGCAAAGACTTCAACGTAGCATTCGTGGGGTGGGAAGAGAGGGATAAGGCGGTCGGCCAGACGGCGTTTGCCGCCCATCCAAGGGATAATGGGGGAGGACATAAAAGCAAGACCTTTGCTGTATGGATAAACAGTGCTAGGCTCATATCGCTTTGTGCACGAAGCAGGAGCCTTGGCTGGACTTGCAGGTATGGTCTGCGGGGAAAGTGACCGGGTTAGATGTTGACGCATCTTGCCCGGCCGCTCCTTTACTTCGTTGTAAATACTTCTTTGAGAACCTGATATGCCCTCAGACTGGCGGAACTGGGCTAGTGGTAAAACTGCAATCTGATAGATGCTGATATCCAGTTCTGCTGGGACAGGTAGCTCTTGGGCGAGCCTCCACAAATGTAGAGGTCACCCATTAGCCCAAGAAAAGTCTTTAACAGGTAACTCCCAAATCAGCCTGACTTGTTAGCTCAGTCGAAAACGACTAACAATTGCACTAAGATCTGTAGCCAAGCGCGACAACTCTTGACTCGCCCCCATCGTGTGAGCAGCGCCTTGAGTTGACTGAGCGGACAGATCACGGATATTTACCAGATTGCGATCGACCTCTCGCGCAACATGCGCCTGCTCTTGCGATGCACTGGCAATCACAAGGTTTAGATCATTGATTTCACTTACAGCTGAATTAATTCTACCCAGCGCTTCGTTGGCGCCTTCTGCAATGCTAAGTGTTTTTGTCACAAGCTCAGTGTTACTGATCATAGAACCTACAGCAAGCTCTGTACCATTCTGAACATTAGTTACCAAACGCTCTATCTCAGTAGTTGACTGTTGTGTGCGATGGGCGAGCGCACGGACTTCATCGGCTACCACTGCGAAGCCTCGACCTGCCTCCCCCGCTCGCGCCGCTTCGATCGCAGCGTTTAATGCCAGTAAATTTGTTTGTTCTGCAAGGCCCCGAATGACATCTAGAACCTTGCCTATATCACGAGACTGCTCCGCCAAATCCCCTAGCAAATTCGATGTCTTGCCGATGTCATTCCCCACATTGTCGACTGCTATAGAGGTTTGCCTAACTAGTGCCATACCCTCTTCTGCTGCGCCGGTAGCGCTTCCCGAGGAACGAGCGGTATGTTCAGCGTTACGCGCAACCTCTTCGACGGCGCTGGTCATCTCATTCACCGCTGTTGCAGCCATATCCAATTCATCATTTTGACGTTTCATGCTACTAGCACTAACTTCAGTAACAGTCGTCAATTTTTCGGCAGCGTCAGAGAGTTGTTTCGACGAATTAAAGATTTGCTGTAGTGTTTGTCTTAGCTGTTGCTGCATTACACCTACCGCAAATACGACGCTGGTTTCATCGCCTTTCGAAACCGTGATCGATTTGGTGAGATCACCTTCGGCGATATTACGAGTAAAATCAGCAACCATGCTAGGCTCACCGCCGATTGATCCAATAATACTACGCGTGGTCAATAGAGTAATAATAACGCTAAGCACCACTATTAAAAGCGTCGTAACTAAGGCCATCCCGCGCGTGAAATCAGCACTCGCTAATTGCTCCTTATACCTCTGACCTGCTTGATTTTTTCCCAGCTCGCGCATCGAGTGAAGCGTCTGGAAAACCCGCTCCGCAAAAGGCTTCACTTCCTCTCGGTTAACCTTCGCAGCACCAGCAATATCGCCCGACTCAATAACAGCAGTTTGATGGCGCATGCCGTCACGCATCTTTTCATAATCACTTTTAAGTTTTTCAGCATCATTATTTGAAGGTGCGCCGGATGCTCGTCCTGCCAGAGAAGAAACTAAATCATCAATCTGAAAAAATGAACTTTCGTTCTGTTTTTTCCATTCAGGAATCTGTATGGGGTCACCTATTGCAATCATCCGTAGAATATTGATATCTGCCCTAGTGAGCAGACCATCAATACCATCGACTTTCTCCATATTAGCAAAGTCCTGATTAAACAACGCACCGGTATTATCAGTCGCTACTTTTATCTGATAAATCAGATAAGCCGACAATCCAAAGAAAGCGGCAATGATGATGAAAGTGGAGAGCATCAACCGCCACTTAACGGTCAACCCGGAACGAGCCATTTGGTTGCTGCTGGTCATGACCTTCTCCTAACGAAGCATCATTAGATAACGGAGCGTTTCACGCTAAAGGCGTGTCACCTCTTATGTCGACGGACGACGAGCTATCTTTAGCCTAAAAACAACCAAATCTGCAAATAAGAAAAATAAGAAAATACATGACGGGCTGGCAAAATCTTTTTGCACTTTTTATGGCGCCAAAAAAATGTTGATCACCCGCATAAAAAAGCATAGCGCACCAGACTTGAGCGTGCGCACCAAAACAGCGCAAAGGTTAACTATTTACAAAAAACTTACAATTATTGGCAAAAGGCAGAGGTTGTTGCGGCGTACTAAATAGCGTATTAGATTATGTATTCGCATAGGACTGTATTGGTCCAAATCACCTAAGTTGGAGAACGTTTATGGGGCATTCGGCTAACTTTCAGGTTGAGCTATATGCAAGAAAACTCGAACAGGCGGCTGAAGGCTTGACACGTGAGGGTACAGTGTTAAAAGATAACGGACTTGACAGCCTGGGAGAGGCTGTTTTGTCCCAAGCAGAGAAGTTAAAGCTTGCAGTAGCTGAGTTAAGAGGTCTGATGAGCACATAGCCTATGTCGCTCCCTAAACCATGTCAGCAGCTTAGCCGAGACCTCAGAGAAGCGGCCGCTCTTCTAAAATGGGCCAGCATCGACCTTCTAAGAATAGCGGAAACCCTTCTTACACAGGGGGATGAGACAGGTGCGAACGAAATTATGACGATGGCGTTAAACTATCATGACATGGAAGTTAAATTATTAAGCTATTCAGATGAGGTGGGTGATGGAAAGATTTCGCGTGCAGAGAAACAGTAGCCGGAGCTTGAACTGATTTTACGTTGACCAAACAGCGCCCTTCATTTACACAGCACGCAAACTCTATTTCTACGTAGAACTATTACTATCGTACTCGCAGCATACGTATAGGTTATCGCATTACGGCATTTATATATGCCTGGCACGCTTTTAAAGCGATCAGTCCTTGGTCGCCGGCATCGGTGATGCCGATAATTCGTTGAGCATGCGCAGGGTCAAGTTGGGCTCGACCGGCTGCATGAACCACGCCGCCGGCGCCGGGGGTGGCAGGCACGTTGCAGCCACTGGCTGGGTCTTTGGCGTCGAGAAGGACTGACAGCCGCACATCAGCAGTAGCAAGGCGGTCACGCAACAGAGCCTGATTACGTTTGGCATCGGACAGTTCTCGGGTGTGCTGTTGATCGGAGACGGCGAGTTGTTGCTCTGTGGCCAGGCGCTTGTCCTGTTCGGTCTGCTGCTGGCGGAGCGCGGCCTGGGTAAGGTTGTTTAGATCGTCAGCCAGCAGCGCGGCCTGGCTCGCGAGCTTTCCCGTGTAACGCCACGCTTGCATCTGCCAGGCCCCGCCGAACGCAATAGCCATAGCAATCAATAAGACCGCCAATTTCTGTGGTGTGGTCAGCATTACTCATCCTCCCAATCGGGTAGGTCGACGGTCTGCCCCGCCAGATGGTGAATGCAGTCCTCAAGAAACTGAATGCGCCCACCGGTCACGAAGGAATGGCAAACCCGAGGGCCGTCAGACCAGGTGTATCGGACCAGGATGCTCGGCGTGAACGTTGGCGCGTCCAAGCTCCCATTCCACCCCCAGCGTGGACCAACCCCTGCGCCATGCGAAATCCCATGAGCTATGCCGCAGCCTGGACACTCAAAATACAGACGATCCTCCTCGACTTGGGCCAGGCACTGGGACACTTTCCGTAATGCCGTCATGACAGTGCTCCACCCGCCAGGCGGTACTGCTGGATCAGATCGGCAAGCCGGTGTTCACGCTGGCCATACCCTGCACCAGGCAGGCTTGCCCAAATATTCCGGCACTTTGCGATCGCGGATTCGACCCGGCCGGCATGCACGTCCGGTAGTGCGCGGCACTCGCGGATGTGCTGCAGAGCCAGCAGGTCCTGGCTGATAGGGCTGAAGTCAGGCAAGGCCAACAACGTTCGGTAATACGGCCAGTCCTTGAGCATCTGCTGGTAACGGCCCGAGGCATTCGAGGTGAGAACCTTGCTGTTAATGACCTTCGACGGGCGCCCCTTTGCGAAGGGGTGATCACTGAAATCCGTGAAGATCTCAGGCTTCCTGTCGATGCCCGTCACGATGACGTCGTAGCCATCCAGGGCTGTGGCCGGCGATGTGCTGGTCCCCTCGGACCAAGCCAGCATGTCGAGGAGGGCCAACGCATTGCGGCTGCCCGCTTGAGTGGTCGAGAGTCGTGCCATAGCCTTTTCTCCAGACGAAAAAAACCCGCACAACGGCGGGGATTAGAGGTGAAAGAAACTCTGTTGAATTCGTTTTATACGGCGCTGCACTCAAACGAATGTGGCCAGGAATCTCGTCGTGATAAGAAGTTCCGTCCTGTTATTAATTGACAGCCTTTGTGGTGGGGCACATCGCTATCATCTGCGCCAAATTAACCCTACAAGGAATACGTCAATCGTGTTGAGGCCCACCAAAACTACCAATCGCCACGGATGGGTTTGGGTCTATAAAAGAATCAGACGCCTTGGATTCGCTCGATTTACTGCTTGTTACAGAGCGTGTCTTTACGCTCTCAGAGGAGACACCGGAACTTTCAGGCTCAAAAATGGCTGGGAAAAATTCCGCTTCCGCCGCAAACCATGAGTTGCGGCGGGCTTATAGGTTTACCTGGCCAGCTATGGGAAAGTCGACGGTGCCGTGAAGGTGTCACCAGCAAACCGGCCACCTGCAGCGAAAGCGGCATCCCATAACGCCTTGTCGAGGGCGTCGACGTCTGCGTAGGTTCGCCCCGACACAGTCAGATCCTCGCAGTAGCCGCGATAGAAGATGTCCGAGGGGCATTGATTGGTCAGCGCGGAACCTGACCCACCGTTACCGAAAATAATGCTCCCGGCCGCTGCCGCAACCGTATCACCGCTACCAGCGGACGCTCGCATCGAGGAGTACCGGTTGGCCACGGCGTTGGCACCGCCGACGACGTTGTAAAGCCCGGAAGCCTTGCCGGTGTTACCGGCGCCACTCATGTACCCCAGGAAGTTGCCGCCGCTATCGATCTCCATGTACCGGTGACCGGTTGCGATTGCTGCACGTGTCCGGTGCGCCCATACCGAGAAATAGAACAGGTGGGTCTTGTTAGCGATGATGTAGTCGCGGATCGCAGCTGCGACATTGATCTGTGAACCATGACCACTTACCGCGTTATTCACCTGGCTGTAAATGGTGTGCAGGCCCTTCTTGGGCGTCCGCTCAAACAGAGCGTCAGCTGCGACCGCATTCCTGCTGAACACCCCCGCCAAGCTGCTCTCGGTACCCGCGCCAAGCACCGCTGCCGCTTCGGCGTAAGCGATATTCGGGATAACAGCTCCCGATGCCGGCACTCCGCTCACACCACCCAAGCTATGCCCCAAGTCGAATAGATACAGCGATCCTGTGCTCAGCAATGCATCGGAACGTAGAATGGGCAACGTCGTAACGGTGAAGGTGATGCCATCCAGCACCCTCCAAATAGGCAAAGTTTCGGAACGCCTCTCAAAAACCGTCGTGTTCCACCCAAACCCCAGAAACACAAAAGCCCCGCATTGCGGGGCTTTCGTTTAAATCTTGGCGGGAAACCAGGGATTCGAACCCTGGGAACGCTATTAACGTTCGCCGGTTTTCAAGACCGGTGCATTCAACCACTCTGCCAATTTCCCTTGTGCGTCACAGGATTAGAGTAGCCCATCCTGTCTCAGCGGGCGCCATAATACCCGAATGAAACACACTGTCAAACTCTCGCCATAGCTTGTTACAGAGCGTCTGTTATGATCTTTGCGACTGAACGTTTCAAAACCGAAGGAGTGTCGCCATGCGCGAACAGAATTACGCAGTGAATGGCAACGCGCAGGCTGAGCAGCTTGAAGTCAGCCGCGTGTTGCGCAACACCTATGGCTTGCTCGCCCTTACCCTCGCATTCAGCGGCGTGATGGCGTTCGTGGCCCAGCAGATGCGGGTCGGCTATCCGAATATCTTTGTCGTACTGATCGGCTTCTATGGCCTGTTCTTCCTGACCAACAAGCTGCGTGACTCGGCCTGGGGCCTGGTGTCTGCGTTTGCGTTGACCGGTTTCATGGGCTTTATCCTCGGCCCGATCCTCAACCGCTACCTCGGCATGGCCGGCGGTGCGGAAGTGGTCAGCTCGGCGTTTGCCATGACGGCCCTGGTGTTTGGTGGTCTGTCGGCCTACGTGCTAATCACCCGCAAGGACATGAGCTTCCTGGGTGGCTTCATCACCGCAGGCTTCTTCGTGTTGCTGGCGGCGGTGGTTGCAGGCATGTTCTTCCAGATCAGCGGCCTGCAACTGGCGATCAGCGCGGGTTTTGTGCTGTTCTCCTCCGTGTGCATCCTGTTCCAGACCAGCGCCATCATCCACGGCGGTGAACGCAACTACATCATGGCAACCGTCAGCCTGTATGTGTCGATCTACAACCTGTTTATCAGCCTGTTGCAGATCTTCGGCATCATGAGCCGCGACGACTGATTTACTCGCTGCATAAAAAATGCCCCGTATCGAAAGATGCGGGGCATTTTTGTTTTCACGGTATTAGTACTGGTTGGGTTCCATTTCCAGCTCGACCTTGAAACGCTCGGCGATGTCCCGTTGGATACGCTGGGCCAGGTTGGCTATATCGTGCCCTGTGGCGCCGCCATAGTTGACCAACACCAGCGCCTGCAGCGTATGCACGCCGGCATCGCCGTCACGAAAGCCCTTCCAGCCGGCCTTGTCGATCAGCCAGCCAGCGGCCAGTTTCATCTGCCCATCCGCCTGCGGGTAGGCCACCAGGTCCGGATACAGCGCCTGTAACTCTTCAGCCTGGGCCTTCGATACCAGCGGGTTCTTGAAGAAGCTGCCGGCATTGCCAAGCACTGCCGGGTCGGGCAATTTTTCGCTACGGATGCTGCAAATCGCGCGACTGACATCGCTCGGCGTGACCTCGGTGATCCCCTGCCCTGCCAGGCGCTGCTGCACTGGGCCGTAGTCGAGTTTGAGGTGGCTGGCGCGACTCAAGACGAAGCGTACCCGCAGGATCAGCCAGCGCCCGGTTTCGTGCTTGAACAGGCTGTCACGGTAGGCAAAGTTGCATTCTTCCAGGCTGAAGTCGCGCAGCTCGCCCGTCTGGCGGTCCAAGGCGGTCAAGCCGGCAAAGACATCCTTGATCTCCACACCGTAGGCACCGATGTTCTGCATGGGGGCAGCGCCCACGGTACCGGGAATCAGGCTGAGGTTTTCCAGGCCGCAGAAGCCCTGTTCAAGGGTCCACAGTACAAACGGGTGCCAGGCTTCGCCGGCTTCGGCTTCGATCACCACCTGCACGCCATCATCCTGCAGCACCCGAATGCCCTGGGTGGCCATGCGCAACACCAAGGCAGGAATGTCCTGGGTCAGCAGCAAGTTGCTGCCACCACCGATCACCAGCAAGGGCAACGCCTGGGTCGCCGCATAGGCCAGTGCCTCGCGTACATCGGCATCACTGTGGGCTTCGGCAAACAGTTGGGCACGCACATCAATGCCAAAGCTGTTGAATGGCTTGAGCGACACCTGCGCCAGTACTTGCAAGGTCATAACCGTCCCTTCAATTCGATCACCAATAAATCACACGCCCGCTCGATCAGGTCCAGGACCCGTTCGAAGCCTTGTTCGCCTTCGTAGTAGGGATCCGGCACCTCGTCCACTTCCGCGTCATAGCGGCGCAGGAACAGGTCCAATTCCGCCTTGCCCTGAGTGGGCTGCATGGCCTTGAGATTGCGCAGGTTGCTGTTGTCCATGGCCAGGATCAGGTCGTAGCGCGCAAAGTCGGCGCGGGAGACCTGCTGGGCACGCTGGGCCGACAGATCGTAGCCGCGCACCAGCGCCGCACGTTGGCTGCGCTGGTCCGGCGGATTGCCGATATGCCATTCGCCGGTACCGGCGGACGCCACCTCGACCAGCCCCGCCAACCCGGCTTCGCGCAATTTATGGCGCAGTACGCCCTCAGCGGTGGGCGAGCGGCAGATATTGCCCAGGCAGACAAACAGAACCTCCATCAGGCCCCCAACAGGCGACGGACGCGTTCAAGGTCTTCCGGGGTATCGACACCCGCAGGTGGTGCTTCCAGGGCGTCCCCCACGTGGATACGTACGCCATGCCAAAGGGCTCGGAGTTGCTCCAGGGATTCGGTATTTTCCAACCAGCACGGGCCCCATCTGACGAAGTCATGCAGAAAACCCGCACGATAGGCGTAGATACCGATATGGCGGCGGTACGGCACGCCTTCCGGCAGCACGTCAGGGTTCTTGGCGAAGGCGTCGCGCGCCCAGGGCAAGGTCGAACGGCTGAAGGTCAGCGCCAGGCCGTTGACATCACTGACCACCTTCACCACGTTCGGGTTGAACAGGGTGTCGATGTCTTCAATCGGTTCGGCCAGGGTAGCCATACGCGCTTCACCATGGGCGGCCAGGTTGGCGGCCACCTGGTCGATCACACCCGGCGGGATCAACGGCTCGTCGCCTTGCACGTTAACCACGATGGCGTCTGACGCCAGGCCAAGCTGCGTGGCCACTTCGGCCAGGCGATCGGTGCCGGAGTTGTGATCTTCACGGGTCAGTACCGCTTCGGCGCCGAACCCTTTGCAGGCTTCGATGATGCGCGGGTCATCAGTGGCCACCACGACGCGCTGAGCGCTGCTTTTGCAGGCCTGTTCCCACACCAGCTGGATCATCGGTTTGCTGCCGATCAGTTGCAGCGGCTTGCCCGGCAGGCGCGTCGAGGCGTAGCGGGAAGGAATGACAACGGTAAAGGCTGTGGTCATTTATCCAGGCGCTCGTCGGTGGTCAGGGTGCGGGCTTCGCTTTCCAGCATCACCGGGATGCCATCACGGATCGGGTAAGCCAGGCCGGCGCCCTTACTGATCAGCTCGGTTTTATCGGCGCTGAGCTTGAGCGGGCCTTTGCAGATCGGGCAAGCGAGGATGTCGAGCAGTTTGGTGTCCATGAGTGTTTCCTGGAAAGAAGCGTTTAAGGCAAAAGACGGGCGGGCAGCAGGCGCATCAGCTGCATGTCGAACCAGGCGACGAACGCCGGCGACGGCACCGCATCTACCGCAAGGTACCACCAGTCGGGCTGGGCAAAGGCGCGGCACTTCACCGCGTCCTTCTCGGTCATGACCAGTGGCAATGACGGCGTAAAATTCAAGACCTCGGCGCTGTAGGGCGCGTGGTCGGCAAAAGCATGGGGAATCGGCTGCCAGTGTAGCGTTTCGAGGGTGTTGAAGAAACGTTGTGGGTTGCCGATACCGGCGACCGCATGTATCTGCTGCCCCTCAGGAAAGTACGCCACCGACGTGCGTTCGCCGCTGCGCAGGTTGACCAGTGCGGTGGGCTGCAGGCGAAACGCAAAGCCATCGTCGCGATCCGAGCCGGCACCGTTGTAGAGCAGCGCATCAACACTGTGCAAACGCTCAACCGGTTCGCGCAATGGCCCGGCCGGCAGGCAACGGCGGTTGCCCAGGCCACGGGCGGCGTCGATCAGCACCAATTCCAGGTCACGGGCCAGGCGGTAGTGTTGCAGGCCGTCGTCGGAAAGGATCAAATCGAGGGTTTCGCTGGCAAGCAAGGCCTTCACCGCACGGCTGCGGTCGGGATCGATCATCAGGGGCACGCCGCAGCGCTGCACGATCAACAAAGGCTCATCACCCGACACCGTGGCGCTGTGGCCGGCCTCGACGCGCCATGGCAACTGCGGCGGCTTGGCGCCATACCCGCGACTGACCACCCCTACCCGCAGGCCACTGCGCCGACAGTGTTCGATCAACCACAGGATCAACGGCGTCTTGCCGGTGCCGCCCACGGTGATATTACCGACCACCACCACTGGCACCGGCGATTGATAGATCTCGCCCTCTCCCGCCAGGAACCGCGCGCGCTTACGCTGCACCACCCGGCGATACAACGACTCCAGCGGACGCAACAACGCGAGCGCCGGATGGCCCTCGTACCAGGCCTTGAGCAAACGATCGGACATGGCCATCAGGGTTGGCTCGCCGCCTCGACAGTGCTCATGCGCAGATGGCTGAAACCGAGCTTGCCGGCGGCGTCCATCGCGGTGATCACGGCCTGGTGCTGGGTCTTGCCATCGGCACTGATGGACAACGGCATTTTGGTATCACCACCGGACTCTTTCTCCAGGGCAGCGATCAGGCTGGCGAGGTCGTTTTTCTCCAGCAACTGGTTATTCACCGAAAACGCCCCGTCGGCGCTGATGGCGATGTCCAGTTGCTTGACTTCCTGGTCTTCGGCCGGCGAACCACTCACGGCTTCCGGCAGGTCGACGCGCAGTTCGGTCTGCCGGGTGAAGGTGGTGGTGACGACAAAAAACAGCAGCAGGATAAACACCACGTCGATCAACGACGCGAGGTTGATATCAACATTTTCCCGTTGCTTGCGGCGAAATTTCACGCTTTGCCCCCAATCAGGTCCACATCACGGTCGCCCTGCACCACTTCCACCAGCTTGATGGCTTCCTGCTCCATACCGACCACCAGTTCATCGATGCGCCGCTGCAGGAAACGGTGGAAGAACACCGAGGGAATACCGACCATCAGGCCCGCCGCCGTAGTAATCAGGGCCTTGGAGATGCCCCCGGCCAATACGGCCGCGTTGGTGGACATGCCCGAGCCCATGAACGAGCTGAAAATATCGATCATGCCCAGCACCGTCCCCAGCAAACCGAGCAACGGCGCCATGGCCGCGATGGTGCCGAGGGCGTTGATATAGCGCTCCAGCTCATGGATGACACGGGCGGCGGCCTCTTCGATGCACTCTTTCATGATCTCGCGACCATGCTTGGAGTTGGCCAGGCCAGCGGCGAGGATTTCACCCAGCGGCGAGTCGGCGCGCAGTTCCTTGAGTTTTTCCTTGTCCAGTTGCTTGTTCTTGATCCAGCCCCAGACCTGCCCCAGCAGATGCTCGGGGGTAACGCGACTGGCGCGCAGGGTCCACAAACGTTCGGCAACGATGCCGAGTGCGGCGATGGAACTCAAGATGATTGGCAACATCATCCAGCCGCCAGATTTGACCAATTCCCACACAGTGAATGTCCCCTCGAAAAAGTGCGCCACTTTACCATATAGGTTCGGCGGCGGGGTTCGGCGGCCGTGGACCCGTCTGTCCCAGCCGCCGGTCTTTAGTAAGGCTGGGTTACGGTAACGTTTCGCGCCAAAAACGGCGTTGACTACGCGCAACAGTCGGTGGCTCGAAAGCCCCTAGTTGCACACGCACCGCGCCCTGCTCGGCACTGTCATACAGCTGGCTGCCCAGTGCCCGGTAGCGCTCAACCACCTGCGGGTGAGGATGGCCGAACGCATTGCCACGCCCGCGGGAAATCAGCACCGACGTGGGTGCCAGCCGCTGTAGAAAAGGCCATGACGACGAACTGCGACTGCCATGGTGCGGGGATTGCAACCAATCGGTGCGCACGGCCAACGATGAGGCGAGAAATGCTCGCTCGGCTGCCCGATCAATATCCCCGGTGAGCAGCATTCGCTCACCATTGGCCTGGACCTGCAGAACACAGGACTTGGAGTTGCCTTTAATCGCATCAGGCCACTGCCACAGCTCGAATGACACACCGTCCCAGATCCACTGTTCACCGCTGACACAGGGCTGGGTTGCGAGAAACGCGGGCAAGCCCTCGGTTTCACCGCCCACGACACGTCTGATCGGCAACCCTCGGGCAACAGCCGACGCCCCGCCGGCATGATCGGCGTCGGCATGGCTCAGCAGCATCATATCCAGCGTCCCTACGCCGAGCTTTTTCAACGCGGGCACGACCACGCGGGCACCGAGGTCAACCGCCCCCGAACGCGGGCCGGCATCGTAGAGCAACGTGTGATGGCGAGTACGCAGGATCAATGCCTGACCCTGCCCGACATCCAACTGCACCACCTCCACCCGCCCATGGGGCACCGGCTCGCGGGGTGGAAATACCGCCAACAACAGCAGCGGCCAGCCCAGTGGCCGAAACGGCACGCCTCTGGGCAGCAATAACAGCACCGCGCCGAACAGGCTGATCAGCCAGTAACCCAGGGGCACCTCGGCCGGTATCCAGGCAGGCATCTGCCCTGCGAGCCATGCCAGGCCCCGGAACAACACGTCAAGCGCCCCACCCGCCAGCCACAACAAGCCCTCCCCCACATGCGGCAGCGGCAACAATGCGCTCCCCAGCAACGCCAGTGGCAACACCACGAGGCTGATCCACGGCACGGCAATCAGGTTAGCCAGAGGCGCACTTACGCTGACGGGCAAACCGAGCACCAGCAGCACAGGAAACAGACCAACGGCAATCAAGCACTGGGGACGTGTCCATGCCTGCCAGACACTCCACGGCCCCAACCGCCCACCAAATCCCAGGACCAGCGCAGCGACAGCCGTAAAGGACAGCCAGAACCCGGGCTGCAGGCTGGCTAATGGCTCCAGGATCAGCACCCCATTAAGTGCCAGCAACAATGGCCACCAGAACCCCAGGTGACGAAAGCGCAAGCGCCACAACAGCACCAGCCCCACCATGACGCAGGCCCGTTGCACGGGCACGCCAAACCCTGCCAACAGGCCATACCCCAGCGCGGCGGCAAAGGCCAGGCCGCACGCCCAAGGCAGCCACGGCCAGGTGCGGGGCCAGCAACCGTAGCGTGCAAGCAGCGCGACCAACCCGTAGATCAGGCCTGCCAGCAAACCAATGTGCTGGCCTGAAATCACCAGCAGGTGCACCGTGCCGGTGTCCTGCAACACCTGCCAGTCTTCGGCCGCCAGTCCGGAGCCATCCCCCAACACCAAGGCCGCCAGGCCCGCCTCGCGGCCTTGGGCGTCCACCGCCATAAGGCGTTGGCGGACAGTGTCACGCCAGGCATGACGAGCCGGCGCAAGGCGCTCGCCATCCTTCACCGAGCCGGTGGCGCCAACGCGCTGGGCCAGCAGCCACGCCTCCTGATCAAAACCGTGAAAATTGAGCAGCCCGGAAGGCCGCTTGAGCGTAACGGCCAGACGCCAGCGCTCGCCACTGCGTACCGGCGGCCCGCCGTGCCAGGACACACGGATGCGCTTGGGCAGCCGCGCGTTGCGCGCCTGGCTGTCGGCCAGCTCAAAACGTACGCCCGTCCCCGTCTGCTGCGGCAACCCGGTTACACGGCCCTCCAGCCATCGCGTCTGGCCATCCAGCGCCGGGCGCAGTCGATCATCCAGCGCCCACTGCGCACTGATGCACGCCCAGCTCAAGCCCAGTAGGAAAAATGCCAGTGGCGACGTGCGAAAGGGCAATAGCATCAATGCCAGCACCAGCATGGCTATCAGCCACCCTGTCGGCGGCAACGCCGGTAGAAAACGCAGGGCCAGCAACCCCAGCGCGAGCGCGAACATCCCTGTCTTCATGAACCCTCCTTTTCAAGTGATCCACTCAGTCTTAGACGGGTGCCCAGCGCGTCCTATGATGTTTTGTCACAAAGTCTGAATTTTCTGTTTATAGAATGCGGGCATACTTGCCCCTCGAACTGACCTGGACCCCTTATGCCCCGGCGCTTATTCAAACGGTACATGCCCGACCCAACCAGTATCAGGGAACACAAGTCATTACAGTTTCTTGGCACGTTGCTGCACGACCCAAACCTCTGGCACCTGAATCGGCACTCCGTGGCACGCGCCATGGCGGTGGGTTTGTTCGCGGCTTTTATCCCGATCCCGTTGCAGATGCTCCTGGCGGCAGTGCTGGCGATCACCGTGCGCGGCAACATGCCCATCGCCATCAGTCTGGTATGGCTGACCAACCCAATCACCATGCCGGTGGTGTTCATCTGCACCTATATGACCGGCGCCTGGCTGATGAATGTGCCGCCGCGCAGCCTGCCCGACGACCTGACCTGGGAGTGGATCAGCGGCCAGCTGAGCACGCTGTGGCAGCCCTTCCTGCTGGGCTCGGTGGTGTTGGGGCTCGTGTTGGGCGCATTGGCCTATTGCCTGACCATGGGTTACTGGCGCTGGTGGGTCGCGCACCAGTGGAAAAAGCGCAAACAGCGGCGCGGTTGAAGGTCAACACGCCCGCCAGGACAGATACACACTGGCCAACCCTTTTCAAAGCAC
The DNA here is from genome assembly GCF_040754745.1 of Pseudomonas sp. SB113. Lineage (NCBI taxonomy): Bacteria > Pseudomonadati > Pseudomonadota > Gammaproteobacteria > Pseudomonadales > Pseudomonadaceae > Pseudomonas > Pseudomonas sp. SB113. The sequence continues at coordinate 233,554 of NZ_JBFMHW010000008.1, read as the reverse complement.
GTTTTCTCCATGAGTGATTATTCAAGATAACCCCGCCACAGGCCGTCGCTACCCGGCATCAAATGGTCCGAAGACTGCCCCCTGTGATGAATTTGCAAGATTCCAGACCGCGCAAATGGCTACACTGCGCAGGTGGCGCGGGCCGGATGCCCGCGTGGAAGATTGATATCAGTGTGGTAGCAGGAGAGTGGCGTGCTTAGAAGAATGGGGATAAAAGGCCGCGTACTGTTGCTGACCTTATTACCAACCAGCCTGATGGCCTTGTTGTTGGGGGGGTACTTCACCTGGATGCAGCTCTCGGAGTTGCAGGCCCAACTGCTGCAACGCGGCGAAATGATCGCCGAGCAACTGGCGCCTCTGGTGGCTCCCGCCATGAGCAGCAGGAACACCGATCTGTTGGAGCGTATCGCCACCCAATCCCTGGAACAGACGGACGTGCGTACCGTGGCGTTCCTCGCGCCGGACCGCGCGCCCCTCGCCCACGCGGGTCCGACCATGCTCAACCAGCCGCCGGTCGGCAACAGTTCCCACTTGTTGCAGCGCACCGGCAACGACGCCACGCGCTACCTGCTGCCGGTGTTTGGTCGCCATCGCAACCTGGCGGGCGATTTGATCCCCGATGAAGCCGATCGCCTGCTCGGTTGGGTCGAGGTGGAGTTGTCCCACAACGGCATGTTGCTGCGCGGCTATCGCAGCCTGTTCGCCAGCCTGTTGTTGATTGCCATCGGGCTGATCTGCACCGCAGCCCTGGCCCTGCGCATCAGCCGTACGATCAACGCGCCGATTGGCCTGATCAAACAAGCGGTGGCCCAGCTCAAGGACGGCAACCTGGAAACCCGCTTGCCACCCTTGGGCAGCCAGGAGCTGGATCAGCTCGCCTCGGGCATCAACCGCATGGCCGAAACCCTGCAAAACGCCCAGGAAGAATTGCAGCACAGCATCGACCAGGCCACCGAAGACGTGCGCCAGAACCTGGAAACCATCGAAATCCAGAACATCGAACTGGACCTGGCGCGCAAGGAGGCCCTGGAGGCCAGTCGAATCAAGTCCGAGTTCCTGGCGAACATGAGCCATGAAATCCGCACCCCGCTCAACGGCATACTCGGCTTTACCCACCTGCTGCAAAAAAGCGAGTTGACCCCGCGCCAACTGGATTACCTGGGCACCATCGAAAAATCCGCCGACAATCTGCTCGGCATCATCAACGAGATCCTCGACTTCTCGAAGATCGAGGCCGGCAAGCTGGTACTCGACAGCATCCCCTTCAACCTGCGGGATTTGCTGCAAGACACCCTCACCATCCTCGCCCCCGCCGCCCATGCCAAGCAGCTGGAACTGGTGAGCCTGGTCTACCGCGACACGCCGCTGGCGCTGGTGGGCGACCCGCTGCGGCTCAAGCAGATCCTGACCAACCTGATCAGCAACGCAATCAAGTTCACCCGCGAAGGCACCATCGTCGCCCGGGCGATGGTCGAGGACGAACAGGAAGACAGCGTGCAACTGCGCATCAGCGTGCAGGACACCGGCATCGGCCTGTCCAGCCAGGATGTGCGCGCGTTGTTCCAGGCGTTCAGCCAAGCCGATAACTCACTGTCGCGCCAACCCGGCGGCACGGGGCTGGGCCTGGTGATTTCCAAGCGCTTGATCGAACAGATGGGCGGTGAAATCGGCGTCGACAGCACGCCGGGCGAAGGCTCTGAATTCTGGATCAGCCTGAACCTGCCCAAGACCCGCGACGACGTCGAAGACCTGCCCTGCGCGCCGCTGCTGGGCCATCGCGTGGCGGTGCTGGAAAACCACGAACTGGCGCGCCAGGCCCTGCAACACCAATTGGAAGATTGTGGCCTGGAAGTGACGCCGTTCAATACCCTGGAAAGCCTGACCAACGGTATCACCAGCGCTCACCAGACCGAGCAGGCTATCGACCTGGCGGTACTCGGCGTCACCGCCAACGATATTCCGCCCGAGCGCCTCAACCAGCACCTGTGGGACCTCGAACACCTGGGTTGCAAAGTGCTGGTGTTGTGCCCCACCACCGAACAGATGCTGTTCAACGAGTCGGTGCCCAACCCCAACAGCCAGTTGCAGGCCAAGCCGGCGTGTACCCGTAAGCTGCGCCGTGCCCTGTCCGACCTGATCAGCCCGCGGCCGTCACGCAGTGAACCGGGCGAGCCATTGTCCAGCCGTGCTCCGCGTGTGCTGTGTGTCGACGACAACCCGGCAAACCTGTTGTTGGTGCAGACCCTGCTGGAAGACATGGGCGCGCAGGTACGAGCAGTGGAAAGCGGTTACGCAGCGGTCGACGCGGTGAAACAGGACACCTTCGACCTGGTGCTGATGGACGTGCAAATGCCCGGCATGGACGGGCGCCAGAGCACCGAGGCGATCCGCCAGTGGGAAAGCGAGCGCCATGGCACGCCGTTGCCGGTGGTCGCCCTCACCGCCCATGCCATGGCCAACGAAAAGCGCGCCTTGCTGCAAAGCGGTATGGATGATTACCTGACTAAACCCATCAGCGAACGGCAACTGGCCCAAGTGGTGCTGAAATGGACCGGCCTGGCCCTGCGCAACCAGGTGCCGGAGCGCGCCGTCGAAGGCCTGGGCCCAGGCGTGCAATTGCCGGTGCTGGACCACGAGGAAGGCCTGCGCCTGGCCGCCGGCAAGACCGACCTGGCGGCCGACATGCTGGCCATGCTGCTGGCCTCCCTGGAAGCCGACCGTCAGGCCATTCACGTCGCCCGCGACGCCAAAGACAACCTGGCCCTGATCGAACGCGTCCACCGCCTGCACGGCGCCACCCGCTACTGTGGCGTGCCGCAACTGCGCGCCGCCTGCCAACGCGCCGAAACCCTGCTCAAGCAGGACGACGCCAGGGCCATGACCGCGCTGGACGAGCTGGACATGGCCATCGCACGGCTGGCCAGTGAAGCGCGGGTCAGCGTCTGAGCCTGATTTGATAGGAGGGAGGCGCATGTTTGTTACTCGTAAATTGCAGGGAGCTTTTTGATGCGCGTGATTATTTTCAGCAGCCAGGCCTACGACCGCGACAGTTTCCTCGGCGAACCCTTGCCGCGCGGCCTGGAACTGCAATTCCAACCCGCCCGGCTCAACCTCGACACCGTCGCCCTGGCCGAACACCACGAGGTGGTCTGCGCTTTTATCAACGACGACCTCAGCGCCCCGGTGCTGGAACACCTGGCCAAGGGCGGCACGCGGTTGATCGCGCTGCGTTCGGCCGGTTACAACCATGTGGACCTGCCTGCCGCCAAACGCCTGGGCCTGACCATCGTACGTGTCCCAGCCTATTCGCCCCACGCGGTCGCCGAACATGCGGTGGCCCTGATCCTTGCCCTCAACCGCCGCCTGCACCGCGCCTACAACCGCACCCGCGACGGCGATTTCAGCCTGCATGGCCTCACCGGTTTTGACCTGGTGGGCAAGACCGTCGGCGTGGTCGGCACCGGCCAGATCGGCGCCACGTTCGCCAGGATCATGGCGGGCTTCGGTTGTCGGTTGCTCGCCTACGACCCGTCCCCCAACCCGCAGGTCCAGGCCCTCGGCGCTGACTATGTGAGCCTGCCGGAGCTATTGGCCCAGGCGCAGATCATCAGCCTGCACTGCCCGCTGACCGCCGACAGCAAGCACTTGATCAACGCACGTTCCCTGGCGCAGATGCAGCCCGGCGCCATGCTGATCAACACCGGTCGCGGTGGCCTGGTGGACACGCCGGCGCTGATCGAAGCGCTCAAGGACGGCCAACTCGGCTACCTGGGGCTGGATGTGTATGAGGAAGAAGCCCAGCTGTTTTTCGAGGACCGCTCCGACCTGCCCCTGCAGGACGACGTACTTGCGCGCCTGCTGACCTTCCCCAACGTGATCATCACCGCGCACCAGGCGTTCCTCACCCGCGAGGCCCTCGCGGCGATTGCCGGCACCACTCTGACCAATATTGCGGCGTGGGCCGATGGCCGGGCGCAGAACCTCGTCGAAGGATGATCAGCGGTCACATACCAGGCTCATGATCAGCGGGCACCCGTGATAGGATGCCGCGCCTATTTGGAGGATCCATGGCCGAACACGATTTCCGCTTCAGCTTGCTGAGCCCGCAACACACCCTGATCGAATGCCGCGCCCTGGTGCCGGGCCGTTACCAGGTCACCGGCAACGGTGGTTCGATCAAGCATGACGACGTGCTGATCGTCACCCTGCGCGGCAGTAAAACCTTGTCCATGCGCCTTACCGTCGAAGGTGACGCACGCTACTCCATCCGCCCTGCAGGCCAGTGGGTCGCCATGGCCCGCGGACCGAAGTTCGGCGAGCTGGAGATTCACACCTGGAAGGTCAACTGCGACAGCTGCGAAACTGTGCTGGAGTTTGAATTCGCGGTGGAAACCAAGTTGACCAAGGAGCCGCTGCAACCGGCCGCCAACGCGCGCATTGCCGAGTTGGGCTGGGCCAGCGAAGGCGACAAGCACCGCTGCCCGAAATGCCAGAAGGCCGGGCAATGAAAGGCCTGCTTCTGCTCGCCGCCGTCGGTGCGGCCCTGAGTGGCTGCGCCGGTGATGCGGTCAAGCTCAAGCAGGATCACAGTTACGTGGTGGAATGGATTGGTGAGCGGCCGCTGATGGATTACGCACACCTGACCGTCACCCTCGGCGCCGATGGGCGTGCCTACGGCAATGGCGGTTGCAACCACTGGTTCGCGCCGTACACCGTCGAGGGTGAAAAGCTCAGCTTCGGCAAGCTCGGCAGCACCCGCAAGCTCTGCGCCGAGGCCTTGATGGAGCAGGAACAGCGCTTCTTCCAGGCCCTGCAAGGCGTACAGCGCTGGGACATCTCGCCGATCGAGCAGACCCGCTTCTGGCCGGCCGAGGGCAAGCCGATTCGCCTGTGGCTTGAAGAAGGCTGATTCCCCAATCTGTGGATTGATGGGACCCGAATGTGGGAGGGGACAATACTCTAGCCGCGCAAGGCCTTGAGTTTGGCCAGCACCCCTTCCGCCGTCTGCTCACCCATCAACTGCTCGCGCACCTTACCCTTGTCATCGATGATGTAGGTCACCGGCAATGCTTCGCTGCGCGGAATGTCGAAGATCCCATCCGGGTTCTGTGCCAGCACGGTGAACTTGATCCCCAGCTTGTCGCTGGCTTCTTTCAGCTCTGCACCCTGCACATTGTCGAAGTTAACCCCGAACACCCCCACACCCTGCCCCTTCAACTGTTCCGCCAGGGCGTTGAGTTCAGGGATTTCCGTGCGGCACGGGCCACACCATTCCGCCCAGTAGTTGACCACCAGCCACTGTTTGTCCAGGCGCTCGGCCGCGACCTTCTGGCCGTACTGGTCAACGCCGTAGTCATTGCCGCAGCCGCTGAGCAGCAGGGTTGTGATGATCGCCAATGCACCGATCAGTCGCCTTGTCATGGGGTAATCCTTCGCAAAAATGAACGTTGGCTGCGACCTATCGCCTCTTACGGTTTAAGGACAGGACGCCGCGCGGGTAGAATACCCGCCACCTTACGCAAGATGCGACCCGCACATGACCGATCTGACGCTTTATCACAACCCGCGCTGCTCGAAATCCCGCGGTGCGCTTGAACTGCTGGAAGCCCGAGGCCTCGCCCCCACCGTGGTGCGTTACCTGGAAACCCCGCTGAATGCCGCGCAATTGAAGGCGCTGCTGACCAAGCTGGGTATCAGCGCACGCCAACTGCTGCGCACCGGCGAAGACGAATACAAGGCCCTCAACCTGGCCGATGCCAGCCTCAGCGAAGCGCAACTGCTTGCCGCCATCGCCGAACACCCCAAGCTGATGGAACGCCCGATCCTGGAAACCGCCGATAAAGCCATCATTGGCCGCCCGCCAGAGAACGTGCTGGAGATCCTGTCGTGACTACGCCGTATGTGCTGGTGTTGTATTACAGCCGCAATGGCTCGGTGAGCGAAATGGCTCGGCAGATTGCCCGGGGCATCGAGCAAGGCGGGATGGAAGCGCGGCTGCGCACCGTGCCGGCGATCTCCACCGAATGCGAAGCCGTGGCGCCGAGCATCCCGGACGAAGGCGCGCTGTACGCCAGCCTCGATGACCTGAAAAACTGCTCGGGCCTGGCCCTGGGCAGCCCGACGCGCTTCGGCAACATGGCCGCGCCGCTCAAGTACTTCCTCGATGGCACCAGCAACCTGTGGCTCACCGGCGCGCTCGTCGGCAAACCGGCCGGGGTGTTCACCTCCACCGCCAGCCTGCATGGCGGCCAGGAAACCACGCTGATGTCGATGCTGCTGCCGCTGTTGCACCACGGCATGCTGATCACAGGCCTGCCCTACAGCGAACAGGCGCTGCTCGACACCCAGGGCGGCGGCACGCCGTATGGCGCCAGCCACCATGCCGGACCGGATGGTAAACGCCTGCTCGACCCGCATGAAATCACCCTGTGCCGGGCCCTGGGCCTGCGCCTGGCCAAGACCGCCACGCTGCTGGAGAACGGCCGTGGCCAGGAAGCCTAAGGTTCTACCGCCGCAAGCGTGGCTGGAGCCACGGGTCAAGGCTGCACGCGCGTTAAGCTTGCTGGCGTTTTTCGCCCTGGTGGGTTTGCTGTGCGGGTACTACCTGTTCGTCGCCGACCTGCACGGCGCGCGTCCGTGGGTGATCCTGCTGATCGAACTGATACCGCTGCTGGTGCTGGCACCGGGGATGATCGTCGGCAGTGCGCGCGGGCATTCGTGGATGTGCTTTGTGGTGAACCTGTACTTCATCAAAGGCGCGCTGGCGGCGTATGACCCGAACCGGCAGTGGTTCGGGGTGCTGGAGATGCTGGCGAGCCTGGCGGTGTTTTGTACGGCGCTGCTGTATGTGCGCTGGCGGCACCAACTGAACCGCCGGTTGGCCGAGTAACTGTGTGGCGAGCCTGCTCGCCACACAATAGACCCCGGTCAATGGTTGACGGTGTACGCCAGCATCATCGACAGCTGGCACATCGGCCGTCCACTTTCGGCATGCCACTGGTTGAACGCGGCCTGCACCGTCGCCAGGTCGCGCAGGCTGGTTGGCGCCTTGTCGACAATCTTCTGCGCATTCAATGCCGCGACCACGTCGTAGCTCGGCACAAAGGTATCCTTGCCCACCATCCGCAAGAAGCGCGGTGCCGACAGCCCGCCCAGCTGATGACCGTGCTTGCTCAGGTATTTCCATAACCCAACGATATCGGTCACCGGCCAGTCAGCGATAAATGCGCCGAAGCTGCCTTTTTCCTGCTCGATATCCAGGATCATCTGCGCATTGCGCGGCACGCTCTTGAGCTTGCCCAGGTGACGGATGATGCGCGTGTCCTGCATCAGGCGCTCAAGATGCTCAGCGCCCATCAGCACGACTTTTTCCGGGTCGAAGCCGAAGAACACTTGCTCGAACGCCGGCCACTTGGCATCCACCACGCTGTGTTTCAAGCCCGCGCGAAACACGCGCAGCGCCAAGGTCGACAGGTAGCGATCATCACTGATCTTGCGTAACTGCGCCGGAGTCTTGGGCACCGGCAGGTGGGCGTCCAGCTCGGCCGCTGAACCGAAGCGGTTCAGACAGTATTCGTGCAGCCACTTGTAATCACGCATGCCCTCTCCTGCTGTTGAATGCTGGCAATTGAATTGAAAACGGCGCCCGCAAGCGCCGTGTGTCAGAGCGTTGAATGAGCTCAGAGGTTCACAACATTGACGAAGCGCGACGCGGCAGTCTCATCAATTTTCAGGCTGGCGAAGTCGAACAGGTTGCGATCGGCCAATTGCGACGGCTGCACGTTCTGCAGGCTGCGGAAGATACTTTCGGTACGCCCGGGGGTCTTGCGCTCCCAATCCACCAGCATTTCCTTGACCACCTGGCGCTGCAGGTTTTCCTGGGAGCCGCACAGGTTGCACGGGATGATCGGGAATTGCTTGAGGTCGGAGTAGGCCTGGATGTCCTTCTCGTTGCAATACGCCAGCGGGCGGATCACCACGTTGCGCCCGTCATCGGCACGCAGCTTGGGCGGCATGGCCTTGAGCGAACCGTTGAAGAACATATTGAGGAAGAAGGTCTCGACAATATCGTCGCGGTGGTGACCCAGGGCCATCTTGGTTGCACCGATCTCATCGGCAAAGGTGTAGAGCGTGCCACGGCGCAGGCGCGAGCATAACGAGCAGGTGGTCTTGCCTTCAGGAACCAGTTCCTTGACCACCGAGTAGGTGTCTTTTTCGACGATGTGGTACTCAACGCCCAGCGCCTTCAAGTACGCAGGCAGCACGTGCTCGGGGAAGCCCGGTTGTTTCTGGTCCATGTTGACGGCAACGATCTCGAACTTGATCGGCGCGACCTTTTGCAGGTGCAACAGCACGTCGAGCATGGTGTAGCTGTCTTTGCCGCCGGAGAGGCAGACCATGACCTTGTCGCCGTCCTCGATCATGTTGAAATCGGCGACCGCCTCACCGGCCAGGCGGCGCAGGCGTTTTTGCAGTTTGTTCTGGTTGACCGTAAGAGTGCCCATGGCGCTTGGATCCGCAGGAGGTGTGTGACGAAAAGCCGGGTATTTTACGCAAAAAAAACAGCTAAAGGGCTAACAGTAAAAGACCCCGCCGCGATTAGGCCCCCTGTTTACAGCGCAATTTGCTCTAAAGGCCCTACAGTTATTCCGGTCATCCCTTCCTATACTGCGACTTGAGGTCGCACACATATATCCAGACCTTTGTGGCCATTTGGCCCGTGGGCGCTCCGATGGGGGGCGATGGTAATAACGACAGGAGTGACTGGCATGATCCATCACGTCGTGGGGCTGTTTACCCATCCCGACCAGGAATGGCGGGAAATTCGTGGCGATAAAGAAGAAAGCATCGGCCACATGTACCTCACTCACACCCTGATTCTCGCGGCGATCCCCGCCGTATCAGCGTTTATCGGTACCACCCAGGTCGGCTGGGTCATCGGCAACCGCGCGCCGGTCATGTTGACCCAGGAAAGTGCGCTGTGGATGACCCTCATGTCGTACGCGGCCATGCTCGGCGGCGTGGCGGTAATGGGCGCGTTCATTCACTGGATGGCCCGTACCTACGACGCCAGCCCCAGCATGGCGCGTTGCGTGGCCTTTGCCACCTACACCGCGACACCGCTGTTCATCGGCGGGCTGGCGGCGCTCTACCCGCATATGTGGCTGGGCATGGTGGTGGGCACGGCAGCGATTTGCTACACGGTCTACCTGTTGTACGTGGGGCTGCCGACCTTCATGAGCATCGATCCCGACGAAGGCTTCCTGTTTTCCAGCTCGGTACTGGCCGTGGGCCTGGTGGTGCTGGTAGCGATCATGGCGTTTACCGTGATTGTCTGGGGCCTGGGCGTAGGCCCGATCTACACTAACTGACGCGTCCAACCGTGAAGGCAAGGCCACCGCAAGGTGGCTTTGTGCGTGATGAATGACCATTCGGCGCCTGACAGATTCGGAAACACCCAGCTTTGCGGCATACTGCATGTCTCTGGAGATATGTACAGCATGCCCGAGCAACTCAATACCCGCGTCGAAGATTGTTTCCTGCAAGCCGAATCCTTTTTCAAACGAAGCTTCAAACGCCCCCAGGTCAGCCTCAAGCTGCGGGGCCAGAAGGCCGGTGTCGCGCATTTGCACGAGAACCTGCTGCGCTTCAACCCACAGTTGTACCGAGAAAACAGCCAACACTTCCTGAAACAGACCGTGGCCCATGAGGTGGCGCACCTGATTGCCCACCAATTGTTCGGCGAACGCATCCAGCCCCATGGCGAGGAATGGCAACTGATCATGCGTGGGGTCTATGAACTACCGCCGGACCGCTGCCACACCTATGCCGTGAAGCGTCGCCAGGTGACCCGCTATATCTACCGTTGCCCGTGTGCGGACAGTGACTTTCCGTTTTCGTCGCAACGCCATGGCATGGTGGCTCAGGGGCGGCGGTACCTGTGTCGGCGCTGTCGGCAGACCTTGGTGTTTACCGGGGAAACCAGGGTGGAATAAAGGCCTCATCGGGAGCAAGCCCCCTCCCACATTCAGGCCTGTGAATACGATCAAAATGTGGGAGGGGGCTTGCTCCCGATAGCGTCCGCCCAGCCACTACATAATCACCTTGGAGCTGCGCAGCTCGCTGATGCGCTGTGGGCTCAAGCCCAGCTCCGCCAATACGTCATCACTGTGCGCGCCCACGGCGGCGCCAATGTGCCGGGGCGCTGGCAAACCCTCGGAGAATTTCAACGGGCAGGCTATCTGCGCCTGGCTCGAGCCATCGCCCCTGGGCACCTGGCTGACCAGCGCCCGCGCCGTTAACTGCGGATGGGCCACGGCCTCACTCAGCGTCAGCACAGGTTCCACGCAGGCATCCACCCCGGCAAACAACTCGCACAATTGCTCGAAACTGCGCTTCTCGAATTCCACCTGCAAGGCCTGCTTAAGCGCCGGCTGCTGCTCTGGCTTCAAACCCTGCGCGGCAAGTTCCGGGCGCCCCAACGCTTCACACAATTGCTGCATGAAGGCCGGTTCCAGGCTGCCCACTGACATCCAGCGTCCGTCCCGAGAGCGGTAGTAGTCGTAGAAACTGCCACCATTGAGTACATGGCTCTCCCATTCCGGCTCGACCCCGCAGGCCAGGTAACCCGCTCCGGCCATGGCGTTCAGGCTGAAGGAGCAATCGGTCATGCTGACATCCAGGTATTGGCCGACACCGCTCTGCTGCCGGGAAATGACAGCAGCGAGAAGCCCCACCACCGCATGCAGCGAACCGCCGCCCACGTCCGCCAACTGCACGCCCAGTGGCAATGGCCCGCTGTCCTGGCGGCCGGTGTAACTGGCGACCCCGGCCAGCGCCAGGTAGTTGATGTCGTGCCCGGCGCGGTCCTTGTAAGGGCCGGTCTGGCCGTAACCAGTGATCGATACGTAAATCAGCCGCGGGTTGATCGCCTTCAGCGCCTCGTAACCCAGGCCCAGGCGCTCCATCACTCCGGGACGAAATTGTTCGAGGACAATGTCGTAGTCCTTGACCAGTGCGCGCACGATCTCCAACGCTTCGGCCTGCTTCAAATCCAGCGCCAGGCTGCGCTTGTTGCGATTGAGGTAGGCATGACTGGCCGAAGTTCCCTGGTCATGGGGCGGCAGCACCCGCAGCAGGTCCACGCGCGTGGGCGATTCGATACGCAGTACCTCGGCGCCCATGTCCGCCAGCATCAAGGAGGCAAACGGGCCGGGCAGCAAGGTGGAAAAATCCAACACTTTAAGGGACGCCAAGGGACCTGACATGGGGACTCCATTTGGGTTTCGAATTCACACAGACTAGGCAGCGTGGCGCATACCGGCAATCGTCAGAACGATCATCGAGGGTGACCGTTTTGATCACGGCGGGCTTTTTCGCGGCGGCGGCTTTATCATTGGCCCACGTTTGCTTGCAGAGTGTTCCATGAAGTTTGCGATTGCAGTGTTTTCCGCCGCCCACGCGCCCTCCTCGCGCCGCGCCTTGCTGTTCGCCCAGGCGGTGCTTGCCGGCGGGCATGAGATTGTGCGGCTGTTCTTCTATCAGGATGGCGTCTACAGCGCCGCCAACACCATCGTTGCGCCCCAGGATGAGCAGGACATCGCCCGCCAATGGCGCGAGTTGGTCAGCACGCATCAGCTCGACGGCGTGGTGTGCATCGCCGCCGCCTTGCGTCGTGGCGTGCTTAACGCCGAGGAAGCCACCCGCTATCAACGCAGCGCGGCCAACCTGGGTGCGCCCTGGGCGCTGTCGGGCCTGGGACAATTGCACGACGCCGCCCAAGCCGCCGACCGCCTGATCTGTTTTGGAGGGCCGTGACATGTCCAAATCCTTGTTAGTGATCAGCCGCCAGGCGCCATGGGCCGGGCCGAGCGCGCGCGAAGCGCTGGATATCGTGCTGGCCGGGGGCGCGTTTGATCTGCCGATCGGCGTGCTGTTCATGGATGACGGCGTGTTCCAACTGGCGCCGCACCAGGACGCCAAGGCCGTGCAGCAAAAGGACCTCGGCGCTAACCTGCAGGCATTGGGCCTGTTCGGCATCGATGACGTGTTCGCCTGCAGCCACAGCCTGGGTGAGCGCGGGCTGACACAGCCGGCCAATGCCCAGTCGCTGGACAGCGAGGCGATCTCCAGGCTGATTGACCGTTACGACCAGGTGATAACCCTCTGATGTCGACTTTACATGTGGTATCTCACTCTCCTTTTACCGATAGCCGCCTCGCCAGTTGCCTGCGTATCTGTGGCGCCGAGGATGCGATCCTGCTTTGCGGCGATGGCGCCTACGGGCTGCACAACCCAGCCCTGCACACCAAGGGCGTGAAGGTCTTTGTGTTGGCCGAAGACATGCTGGCGCGCAATCTGCCGCTGCCCGACTGGGCCGACAGCGTGGACTACCCGGGTTTCGTGCAGCTGTCGCTCGACTACAGCAAGGTCAACACCTGGCTATGAACACCCTGACCGTAGGCGCGCGCACCCTGGATCTGGACAAGGACGGTTACCTCGTCGACCTGAGCGAATGGTCCCCTGAGGTGGCCAACGCCCTGGCCGCCGCCGAAGGCCTGGAATTGACCCCGGACCATTGGCAGATCCTCGAATTGCTGCGCCAGTTCTATGCCGAATTCCAGCTGTCCCCCGCCACGCGCCCGCTGATCAAGTACACCGCCTTGAAATTGGGCCCGCAAAAGGGCAACAGCCTGCACCTCAACACACTGTTCAACGGCACTCCCGCCAAACTCGCCGCCAAGCTGGCGGGCCTGCCCCGGCCGACGAATTGCTTATGACCGACTTTGCCCCACTGCCCCTTGAAACCCCTGCCGAGCATCCGTTTGCGCAGTTCGTGCGCATCCTGGGCAAAGGCAAGCGCGGCGCGCGCAACCTCACCCGCGACGAGGCCCGCGAAGCCATGGGCATGCTGCTCGACGAAAAAGTCGAAGACACCCAGCTCGGCGCCTTCCTGATGCTGCTGCGCCACAAGGAAGAAAGCCCGGAAGAACTCGCCGGTTTTACCGAAGCCGTGCGCGAACGCCTGAACGCCCCGGCACTGAATGTGGATGTCGACTGGCCGACCTACGCCGGCAAGAAACGCCACCTGCCCTGGTTCCTGCTGGCGGCCAAGTGCCTGGCGCAAAATGGCGTGCGCATCCTCATGCACGGCGGCGGCGCACACACGGCGGGCCGGCTGTACACCGAACAATTGCTGCAAACCCTGCAAATTCCGTTATGCCGCAACTGGCAGCAGGTCGGGACCGCGTTTGAACAAGGCAACCTGGCGTTTATCCCGCTGGGCGATTGGGCGCCGCAACTGCAACGCATGATCGACCTGCGCAACACCCTCGGCCTACGCTCGCCGATCCACTCCCTGGCGCGCCTGCTCAACCCGCTGAATGCGCGCTGCGGCCTGCAAAGCATTTTCCACCCCGGTTACCAGGGCGTGCACCGCGATGCCAGCGGCCTGCTCGGCGACCATGTGATTGTGGTGAAGGGCGACGGCGGCGAAGTCGAGATCAACCCCGACACGATCAGCCACCTCTACGGCACCACCGGTGGCGAAAGCTGGGATGAAGAATGGCCCGCCCTCTCCGACCAGCGCCACGTCAAGCCGGCAACCCTGGAGCCGGAGCACTTGAAGGCCGTGTGGCGCGGCGACGTAGAGGACAGCTACCCACAACTGGCGCTGATCGCCACCATGGCCCTGGCTCTGCGCGGCCTCGGTCACTCACGGGAACAGGCGTTCGAATTAGCCCGGCAATATTGGGACGCTCGGGACAAATCGATTTAATCGATCATTCACGCCCGGTCTTTGCGCTTTTAGTTCGAACTCATCCCTTTAGACTGGGCTCCAACGCTTATTAGCCAAGGAGCCAGTCATGGGTTTGCTGATCGAAGGACACTGGAAAGACCAGTGGTACGAAAGTAGCGCAGATGGCGCTTTCCAGCGGGAACAGGCACAGCGCCGCCACTGGGTGACCGCCGATGGCCAGCCTGGACCCAGCGGCGAAGGCGGCTTCAAGGCCGAGGCCGGTCGTTATCACCTCTACGTGTCCCTGGCCTGTCCATGGGCCCACCGCACCCTGATCCTGCGCAAGCTCAAGGGCCTGGAAAGCTTGATCGACGTGTCCGTGGTCAGCTGGCTGATGCTGGAAAACGGCTGGACCTTCGACAAGGCCCAAGGCTCCACCGGCGATAAGCTCGATGGTTTCGAATTCATGCACCAGCGCTATACCGCCGACACCGCCGACTACACCGGTCGCGTCACCGTGCCGGTGCTGTGGGACAAGAAGCTCAACCGCATCGTCAGCAATGAATCGGCGGAGATCATCCGCATGTTCAACAGCGCGTTCAACGGGCTGACCGGCAACACCCTGGACTTCTACCCCGAGGCACTGCGCCCGACCATCGATGCGCTGAACGAGCGGATCTACCCGGCCGTGAACAATGGCGTGTACCGCGCAGGCTTTGCCACCTCACAACACGCGTATGAAAGCGCGTTTGATGATGTGTTTGCCGAACTCGATCACCTGGAGCAGCACTTGGGCGACCATCGCTACCTGGCTGGCGAGTACCTGACCGAAGCGGATGTGCGGTTGTTTACCACGCTGATTCGTTTTGATGCGGTGTATTACAGCCACTTCAAATGCAATGTGCGGCGGATTGCCGATTACCCGAACCTGTCGAACTGGTTGAGGGAGATGCATCAGTGGCCGGGCGTGGCCGAGACGGTGGATTTCGAGCACATCAAGGGGCATTACTATGCGAGCCACCGCACGATCAACCCGACGGGGATTGTGCCGAAGGGGCCGTTGCAGGCGTTTGATGCCGGGCATGATCGAGTGAAGCTAACCAGCAAAGGCGTTTGGAGCTGATACAAAACCCGTAGGAGCGAGCTTGCTCGCGAAGAACTCAAAAACACCGCGTGCATTCAGGGTGGGCGCGTTATCGTTGACGATTTTCGCGAGCAAGCTCGCTCCTACAATTGAAGTGTGTGTGCAGGTGCTCAGACTTGTGACTGGGCACCTTCAAACCACTTCAGCTTCTCGCGCAACACCACCACCTCACCGACGATCACCAGCGTCGGCGCATGCACTTCATGCTCCGCCACCATGCGCGGCAGGTCCGCCAGGGTGCCGGTAAACACGCGCTGGTTGGACGTGGTGCCCTGCTGGATCAACGCCGCCGGGGTATCCGCGGCGCGACCGTGCTTGATCAGTTGCTCACAGATGATCGGCAAGCCAATCAAGCCCATGTAGAACACCAAGGTCTGCGACGGCCCTACCAGGTCACTCCAAGGCAGGTCCGACGTCCCATTCTTCAAGTGCCCGGTGATAAAGCGTACCGACTGTGCATAGTCGCGATGGGTCAGCGGAATCCCGGCATAGGCCGCGCAACCACTGGCTGCGGTGATCCCCGGCACCACCTGGAACGGGATGCCATGGGCCGCCAGTTCTTCGATTTCTTCACCGCCACGGCCAAAGATGAACGGATCGCCACCCTTGAGGCGCAGCACACGCTTGCCTTGCTTGGCCAGGTTCACCAGTTGCTGGTTGATCTGGTCTTGCGGCACGGCGTGGTCGGCGCGGCGTTTACCGACGTAGATGCGCTCGGCATCACGACGGCACAGCTCCAGAATCGCCGGAGCCACCAAGCGGTCGTACAGCACCACATCGGCTTGCTGCATCAGGCGCAGGGCACGGAAGGTCAGCAGGTCCGGGTCACCCGGGCCGGCACCGACCAGATACACCTCGCCCGGCGCATAAGGTGGCGCGCCGTTGACCTTTTCGATCAACAGACGCTCGGCCTCATCGCCCTGCCCGGCCAACTGACGGTCGGCAATCGGGCCCTGGAACACTTCTTCCCAGAACGCCCGACGCTGCTGCACGTCCGGATACAAACCTTTGACCTGCGCACGAAACCGCGCCGCCAGCCCGGCCAACTGGCCGTAGGTGGAGGGAATCCAGGTTTCCAGCTTGGCGCGGATCAAGCGCGCCAGCACCGGTGCATCACCGCCGCTGGACACCGCGATCACCAAAGGCGAACGGTCGACAATCGCCGGGAAGATCACGCTGCACAAGGCCGGCGCGTCCACCACGTTGACGGGTACGCAACGACGCTTGGCATCACTGGACACTTGCGCGTTCAGCGGCTCGTCGTCGGTCGCCGCGATAATCAAGGTGCAGCCTTCAAGGTCGGCCTGCTGATAACCGCGCAAAATCAGTTCCCCGCCACTGCCCTGCACCAACTCACGCAACTGGTCTTCGATCTGGGGAGCAACCACCCGCAGCACTGCGCCGGCGTCAGCCAGCAGGCGGGATTTGCGCAAGGCAATCTCCCCCCCACCGACGACCAGCACACGACTGCCGCGCAGGTTATGAAACAGCGGCAGAAATTCCATTTAGCGGATGACCTCAACGCCCGCCATGTACGGCTTGAGTACTTCAGGTACACGGATCGAACCGTCAGCCTGCTGGTAATTTTCCAGCACCGCCACCAGGGTACGGCCTACAGCCAGGCCCGAACCGTTGAGGGTGTGCACCAGCTCCGGCTTGCCGGTTTCCGGGTTACGGAAACGCGCCTGCATGCGCCGGGCCTGGAAATCACCGCAGTTGGAGCACGACGAAATCTCGCGGTATTTGTCCTGGCTGGGTACCCACACCTCGAGGTCGTAGGTCTTCACGGCGCTGAAACCCATGTCGCCGGTGCACAGCGCCAGGACGCGGTACGGCAGCTCCAGCAACTGCAGGACGCGTTCGGCGTTGGCGGTCAGGCCTTCCAGGGCGTCCATGGAGGTCGACGGCTCAACCACTTGCACCATCTCGACCTTGTCGAACTGGTGCTGGCGGATCATCCCGCGGGTGTCACGACCCGACGCACCGGCTTCACTGCGGAAGCACGGGCTGTGGGCGACGAACTTGAGCGGCAGTTGCTTGGCGTCGAGGATCTCGCCGGCAACGATATTGGTCAGCGACACTTCGGCGGTCGGGATCAGGTACAGATCGGCTTCGCCATCGCGGCTGATCTTGAACAGGTCTTCCTCGAACTTCGGCAGCTGGCTGGTGCCCATCAGCGCCGGCGCCTGCACCAGGTACGGGGTGTAAGCCTCTTCGTAACCGTGTTCGCCGGTGTGCAGGTTGATCATGAACTGCGCCAGGGCACGGTGCATCCGCGCAATCGGGCCGCGCAGCAAGGCAAAACGCGCACCGGACATCTTGGCGGCGGTTTCGAAATCCAGGCCACCAGTCAATTCGCCCAGGGCGACGTGGTCCTTGATCTCGAAATCAAACGCCGTTGGCGTGCCCCAGCGGCGCACTTCGACGTTGCCGTCTTCGTCTTCGCCAATCGGCACGGACTCGTGCGGCAGGTTGGGGATGCCCAGCAGGATCGAATCCAGCTCGGATTGAATGCCTTCCAGCTCGACCTTGCCGTCGGACAGCTCGGTGCCCATGCGCTCGACGTCCGCCATCAACGGCGCAATGTCTTCGCCGCGTTGCTTGGCCTGACCGATGGATTTGGAACGCGCATTCCGCTCAGCCTGCAGTGCTTCGGTGCGGGTCTGGACGGTCTTGCGCTGTTCTTCCAGCGCTTCGATGCGCGCAACATCCAAGGCAAAGCCACGGGATGCCAGGCGGTCCGCTACGTCCTGAAGGTTGCTACGTAACAGTTTGGAATCGAGCATGTCGGTCTCTCGTTTATCAAAGTTTGGTCAAGGACAGGCCGGCCCAGGTGGCGAGCAGCCCGCCGAACACGCTGATGCCCAGGTACCCGAAGGCGACCAGGGCCTGCCCGCTTTCCAGCAGGCGCAACGTATCCAGTGAAAAGGATGAAAAGGTCGTCAGACCGCCTACAAAGCCGACAATCAAGCCGGCGCGAATTTCAATCGGTACTTCCGGGCGCAACAGGAACCAGCCGTACAACAAGCCGATGATCAGGCAACCCACCAGGTTGACCGCCAGGGTCGCTGCATAAAAATGCTTCGGCCAATTGGCGCTCACCCACGTACCGGTGGCGAAACGCAATAATGTACCAGCGATGCCGGCTGCGGACACGGCAAGAATCGTCTTGAACACTACTTTCTCCGCTGTTTGGGGCTGAGGCGGTCGAGTTGGGCGAGGTGATTGAGCTTTTCACCGATCTTCAGCTCCAGGCCACGGGGCACCGGCTGATAGAACGGCTGCGGCTCAAGCTCGTCGGGGAAATAGTCTTCGCCGGCGGCATAGGCGTCCGGCTCATCATGGGCATAGCGGTATTCATCACCGTAGCCCAGTTGTTTCATCAACTTGGTCGGCGCATTGCGCAGATGCAGCGGCACTTCGAGGGAGCCGTGTTCGGCGGCCGCACGCAGGGCGGACTTGAAGCCCATGTACACCGCGTTGCTTTTCGGCGCGCAGGCCAGGTACGTGATGGCCTGGGCCACCGCCAGCTCGCCTTCCGGGCTGCCGAGGCGCTCCTGCACCTCCCAGGCGGCCAGGCACAGGCTCAGGGCGCGTGGGTCGGCGTTACCGATGTCTTCGCTGGCCATGCGCACCACGCGACGGGCGAGGTACAGCGGGTCGCAGCCGCCGTCGATCATGCGCGCAAACCAATACAGCGCGCCGTCCGGGTTGGAGCCGCGCACGGATTTGTGCAGCGCCGAAATCTGGTCGTAGAAGGCTTCGCCGCCCTTGTCGAAACGCCGACGCGTATCGCCGAGCAGGCTTTGCAGCAGCTCGACGCCAATCTCGCTGCCGTCTTCGGCCAGGTCGGAGGCGTTCTCCAGCAGGTTGAGAAAGCGGCGACCGTCGCCGTCTGCGGCGGTGAGCAGGATCTTGAAGCCTTCGTCGCTGAGACTCAGCTGGCGCTTGCCCAGGCCCTTGTCTTCGCTCAAGGCGCGGTGCAACAGCTTTTGCATCGCGGCTTCGTCCAGGCTTTTAAGCACGTAGACCCGCGCACGCGAGAGCAAGGCGTTATTCAATTCGAAGGAAGGGTTCTCGGTGGTCGCACCGATAAAAATCAGCGTGCCGTCCTCGACATACGGCAAAAACGCATCCTGCTGCGACTTGTTGAAGCGATGCACTTCATCGACAAACAGGATGGTGCGCTTGCCGTACTGCCCAGCCTGCTGCTTGGCCACCTCGACAGCCTGGCGGATCTCCTTGACCCCGGCCAGTACGGCCGAGACCGTTTCGAAGTGCGCATCCGAGACTTTTGCCAGCAGCCGCGCCAGGGTGGTCTTACCCACGCCCGGCGGCCCCCAGAAAATCATCGAGTGCAGCGCACCCTGCTCCAGGGCTTCGCGCAAAGGCTTGCCGCGAGCGAGCAGGTGTTCCTGACCGACGTACTCATCCAGGTTGGTCGAGCGCAAGCGCGCGGCCAAAGGCTGGGCAATCGGGTCACTTCGAAACAGATCCATGGGCAGCGTTTGAAACCTCTGGGCAGTTTATTCCTGGATCACGTCGGCACCCTTGGGGATGTCGAACTTGAACTTGGACGCCGGTACCGGCTGGTTGGCCTTGACCCCGGAGAACAGGATATCGGTGCGCTGGCCGACGCTGTCTACCAGGCGCATGTTATTGATCACGCCGTTGCCGAACGACAGGGACAACGTGTCAAACAGCGTGTCCTTGGATTTCGGCTTGAGGGTGAACTCGATCACGTTGCTGGTCTGCTTGGAGGTGATGTCGAAGCTGTCGTTGATTTTCGACACGTCGCCCGACAGCAGCAGCGCCGGAGTCTGGTTCAGGCGCGGGTCGAGCTTCTTGATGGTCGCCTGTTCCAGGTCCGGGTCCCACAGGGTGACTTTCTGGCCGTCCGAGACGATGGTCTGCTCGGCCTTGCCTTCCGTGTGCCAGTAGAACAGCCCTGGGCGCTGCACGGCCATCTCGCCGGCGGTTTCCTGCAACTGGGTGCCGCCGGCATCCAGCGTGAGCTGGGAAAAGCGCGCGGTCAGGGTCTGGGATTTGTCCAACAGGTTCTTCAGGCTGGCAACGGAGGCCGGGTCAGCGTGGGCCGAAACAGCGGTCAGGGCCAGTGCCGGCAACAACAGCATGCGGATAAGACGCATGGGAGTCCTCATTGAGTCGTAAGGGCGCGCCGCGTGCAGCCACGCGGCACGGAATCAGTCGCGCGCCTGCCCAGGAGCAAGGACTTCACGCGAGCCGTTGGTGTTCATTGCAGTGACGACGCCAGCGTTTTCCATGGCTTCGATCATACGAGCGGCGCGGTTGTAGCCGATCTTCAGCTTGCGCTGCACCGCAGAAATCGAGGCGCGGCGGCTTTCCAGCACGAACGCCACGGCTTCGTCATACAGCGCGTCGGTTTCGGCATCGTCGTCGCCACCGCTGCTGCCGCCGTCGAAGCCGCTGCCGGCCTCTTCAACGCCCGCGAGGATGTCGTCGTTGTATTCGGGCGCGCCACGCAGCTTCCAGGCTTCCACCACGCGGTGCACTTCATCGTCGGACACGAAGGCGCCGTGAACCCGGATCGGCAGGCTGGTGCCGGGCGGCATATAGAGCATGTCGCCGTGGCCCAGCAGTTGCTCGGCGCCGCCCTGGTCGATGATGGTCCGTGAGTCGATCTTGCTCGACACCTGGAACGCCATGCGGGTCGGGATGTTGGCCTTGATCAGGCCGGTGATCACGTCCACCGACGGACGCTGGGTGGCGAGGATCAAGTGAATACCAGCCGCCCGCGCCTTCTGGGCTATACGCGCGATCAACTCTTCGACCTTCTTGCCGACGATCATCATCATGTCGGCAAACTCATCGACCACCACCACGATGGTTGGCAGCTTGCTCAACAGCGGTGCTTCGTCGTGGATACTTTCGCGCTTGTACAGCGGGTCGGTCAGCGGCGTGCCGGCGTCCTGGGCTTCCTTGACCTTGGCGTTGAAGCCCGACAGGTTACGCACGCCCATCTTCGCCATCAGCTTGTAGCGGCGCTCCATCTCGGCAACGCTCCAGCGCAGGGCGTTGGCGGCGTCCTTCATGTCGGTGACCACCGGGCACAGCAGGTGCGGAATGCCTTCGTAGATCGACAGCTCGAGCATCTTCGGGTCGATCATGATCAGCTTGGCGTCTTCCGGGCCGGACTTGAACAGGATCGACAGGATCATCGCGTTCACGCCCACCGACTTACCCGAACCGGTGGTACCGGCCACGAGCAGGTGAGGCATTTTTGCGAGGTCGGTGATCACCGGCTTGCCGCCGATGTCGTGGCCCAGGGCCAGGGTGACCGGCGACTTGAAGTTGTCGTACTCAGGGGTCGACAGTACTTCGGAGAAGCGCACGATCTGGCGGTCTTCGTTGGGAATCTCGATACCCACGGTGGTCTTGCCGGGGATCACTTCCACCACGCGCACGCTGGTCACGGCCAGGGAGCGCGCCAGGTCCTTGGCCAGGTTGGAAATGCGGCTGACCTTGACGCCGGCAGCCGGCTGGATTTCGTAACGGGTAATCACCGGGCCGGGGTGGATGGAGTCTACCGACACTTCGACGCCGAACTCCTTGAGTTTGATTTCCAGCAAATGGCCGACGGCCGCCAGGGACTCAGGGGAATAGTTGAGTTGTTTCTTTTCGGCCGGGTCGAGGATCGAGATCGGCGGCAAGGTGCCCTCCACGGCGCTGTCGACAAACAACGGCGCCTGTTTCTCTTTCTGCACGCGGTGGCTTGGCTCGGCGGCCTTGGGTGGCGCCGGGGCGATCACCGGCGGCACCTGCTTCTCGCGGTCCGACATGTGCTTGCTCAGGGCCTGCTCGCGTTCGATCAGGCGCTCCTTGACCTTGGCCTGCTCGCGGCGGTCCGGCGTGCTTGGGGCCACCACTTCGTTGACGCGGGTGTCCACCTCCCGCAGCTGGGCCACCATGCGCTTGCGATCAACCCGGGCGGCCCACCAGCGGTTGGCTGCGCCCTGGAACAGCTCCAGCAGGTCGAGGGTGATCTTGCCGGTCACGTCCATCACCTTGAACCACGAGAGGTCGGTGAACACGGTGAGGCCGAACAGGAACAGCGCGATAAACATCAGGGTGCTGCCCTGGATATTCAGGGTCTTGCGCGCCAGGTCGCCGAGGCTCTCGCCCAGCGCCCCACCCGCGCCCGCCGGCAGGCCGGTGGGGGCATGGAAATGAATATGCGCGAGGGCGGCGCCGGACAACACCAGGAATACCAGGCCGATCAGACGCCACGAAAACAGCCAGCCGCTCCACTGCCACGGCTCATGACGCTGGCGGAAGATCTGCCAGGTCTTGATCGCCAGCAGCAAGGGGAAAATGTAAGCGAAGTAACCCAGCACCATGAACAGAATATCGGCGCTGTAGGAACCGGCAGGCCCACCGAAGTTCTGCACGTCTTCGATCTTGCTGTTGTGGCTCCAGCCCGGATCGTCCTTGCCATAGGTAAGCAAGGCCATCATCAGGAACAGGCACAGCGCGCCGATAGCGATCAGCGCGCCTTCCTTGAGTCGATAATGCAGGTGCTGGCGCCAGGCCGGCACGACTGCTGCTTTAGGTGTTGCGGCGGATTTCTTCAAAACGGGTCTTTTCCTGCGCCTGTTAGCGCGTCCATCTGTTGAATAACTGCAAATACTGCCCAATCCGAGCAGCTGAAAAATGAACGAACGTCGTGGAATCTACTTTTAACACTGGGCGATTGCTGGATGAAATGGCGATAACGCCACAATGGCCGCATTGTACGGGTTTGTGTTCCTGTTGCCACGCCACTTGGCTTTCTTCAAGCAGGATAGCCAATTGTGTGTCACAACATGTTCAATTTGAGCATGCATTGTCTTTGCTGACAAAGGCTTATGAGCTGTTTTTACCAATCCAGGCAAGCTTGGCAAATGGCCTGCATCGGCCAGACCCGATTACGACCACGCCTCACGCAGAGAGTTGCAGAAACACCCGCTCACGCTAATGCGCGCCAATGGCCGATTCGGGCTGGCCCCACAGCGCTGCGTCGACAATAATCACACCCTTGGCGCAGGCGAGTTGCCTGCCACTCCCCTCCCCTTCCGTAAGCCTGGATGCCATGCTGACCTGGTTACAACGCGACTCACTGACATTCCCCCCGCTGGCCAAGGCCATGCGCGAACCCAATGGCCTGCTCGCCGCCGGTGGCGACCTGTCGGCCGAGCGACTGGTGCAAGCCTATCGCCATGGTTGCTTTCCCTGGTTCTCGGACGGCCAGCCGATCCTCTGGTGGTCGCCCGACCCGCGCACTGTGATATTCCCCGACGAACTGCATATCTCCCGCAGCCTGGGCAAACTATTGCGCCAGCAGCGCTATACCGTGACCTTCGACCAGGACTTTGCCGCCGTCATCCAGGCGTGCGCCGCGCCGCGCACGTATGCCGATGGCACCTGGATCACCAAGGGCATACAGAGCGCCTACCTGACGCTGCACCAGCGCGGTTACGCCCATTCGGTAGAGGTATGGGACGACGGCGAGCTGGTGGGCGGCCTGTACGGCCTGGCGATGGGACAGTTGT
This sequence comes from Pseudomonas sp. SB113, assembly GCF_040754745.1. Lineage (NCBI taxonomy): Bacteria > Pseudomonadati > Pseudomonadota > Gammaproteobacteria > Pseudomonadales > Pseudomonadaceae > Pseudomonas > Pseudomonas sp. SB113. The sequence goes on along the minus strand of NZ_JBFMHW010000008.1, from coordinate 210,102 downwards.
TCTTCGGCGAGTCCATGTTCAGCCGCGCCGACAACGCCTCGAAATTCGGCTTTGCTACATTGACCCGGCAATTGCAGGCCTGGGGCTTTGTACTGATCGACTGCCAGATGCCCAACGATCACCTGCACAGCCTGGGCGCCCGTGCCATATCCCGCAGCGACTTCGCAGGTTTCCTGCGTGACCATCTGGACCAACCCAACGCAGGACCGTGGGTTTCTTAGGCGACTTGCGCGCTCCTGGCTTACACTTATTTCAAAGCTTATCCGAGGGTTGATCATGACCGAGTTGGCGCGTTTGAAGTTCTATGCCACTCAACCCCACTCTTGCAGCTATCTGCCCGACGAGCAGGCCACCACACTGTTCCTCGACCCCAGCCAGCCAATGGATGTGCACGTGTATGCCGATCTCTCGGAAATGGGTTTCCGGCGCAGCGGCGATCATCTGTACCGGCCTCACTGCCAGAACTGCAATGCCTGCGTGCCGGCACGCATTCCCGTGGCGCAGTTTCTCCCGGACCGCAATCAGAAGCGCATTCTCAAGCGCAACGCCGACCTGACGGTGACGGCGGCAAAACCACGATTCACCGAAGAGTACTTCGACCTGTACCAGCGCTATATCGAGCAACGCCACGCCGACGGCGATATGTTCCCACCCAGCCGCGACCAGTTTTCCACTTTCCTGGTGCGCGACCTGCCGTTCTCGCGCTTCTACGAATTCCGCGCGGACGGCCGCCTGGTGGCCGTCGCCGTGACCGATTTGCTGCCTAACGGCCTGTCAGCGGTCTACACCTTCTACGAGCCGGCCGAAGAGCGCCGCAGCCTCGGGCGCTTCGCGATCCTCTGGCAAATCGGTGAGGCGCTGCGCCTGGAACTGGAGGCGGTGTACCTCGGATACTGGATCAAGAACTGCAAAAAAATGAACTACAAGACCCAATATCGCCCCATAGAACTGCTAATTAATCAAAGATGGGTCACGCTTAACTAGAACCCCTTGGCTTAAACACCCTTTTTCGGGCACAATGCACGCCGCTTTTGCCTGGCGCAGTTGCACCGGGCCATTCACTGGATACCGAGGGCTTTACTGCATGTCGAAAGAAGACAGCTTCGAAATGGAAGGCACTGTCGTCGACACCCTGCCCAACACCATGTTTCGTGTGGAGTTGGAAAATGGGCACGTCGTAACCGCGCATATCTCCGGCAAGATGCGCAAGAACTACATTCGTATTCTTACCGGTGACAAAGTGCGCGTCGAGCTGACGCCCTATGACTTGAGCAAAGGGCGCATCACTTACCGCGCTCGCTAAGCAAGTCAATACAAAACGCCCGGTTATGCCGGGCGTTTTTGTGTGCATGGGATTTCTCCAACACCGAGGGATCCTGTGGGAGGGGGCTTGCCCCTTCCACATTGGATATCCATTGTCCTGAGAATTGCATTTCAGACAGCAAAAAGGCGCCTTTCGGCGCCTTTTGCGTTATTGCAGAACGATCAGGCCATTTCAGCCGTGGTTTCGAACTCGAAGGTCAGCTCGCCATCCTTCAGGTCGATGTGCACCACGCCACCATGGTCGGAAAGCTCGCCAAACAGGATCTCTTCGGCCAACGGCCGCTTGATCTTGTCCTGGATCAGACGCGCCATCGGACGAGCGCCCATTGCCGCATCGTAGCCACCTTCGGCGATCCAGCTGCGCGCCGCCTCCGTGACATCCAGCTGCACGCGCTTGTCTTCCAACTGCGCCTGGAGCTCGGTGAGGAACTTGTCCACCACGCTCTTGATAACCTCATGGCTGAGGCGACCAAACTGGATAATGGTGTCCAGGCGGTTGCGGAACTCCGGCGTGAAGCTCTTCTTGATCACTTCCATCGCATCAGACGAGTGGTCCTGATGGGTAAAGCCGATCGAAGCCCGCGCAGCCGTCTCGGCACCGGCGTTGGTGGTCATGATCACGATGACATTGCGGAAGTCCGCCTTGCGCCCGTTGTTGTCGGTCAGGGTCCCGTGGTCCATCACCTGCAGCAGCAGGTTGAAGACTTCCGGGTGGGCCTTCTCGATTTCATCGAGCAGCAGTACGCAATGCGGCTGCTTGGTGATCGCTTCGGTCAACAGACCGCCCTGATCGAAACCGACATAGCCCGGAGGCGCACCGATCAGGCGCGACACGGTGTGACGCTCCATGTATTCGGACATGTCGAAGCGCACCAGCTCGATCCCCATGGCCTTGGCCAATTGCCGTGCCGCCTCGGTCTTGCCGACACCGGTAGGACCGGCGAACAGGAACGAGCCGACAGGCTTGTCCGGCGACTTGAGGCCCGCACGCGACAGTTTGATCGCGGTGGACAGCGCGTCGATCGCGGCATCCTGGCCGAACACGGTGAGCTTGAGGTCGCGTTCCAGGTTACGCAGCAGCTCCTTGTCGGAACTGTTGACGTGTTTTGGCGGAATCCGCGCGATCTTCGCGACAATGTCCTCGACCTGAGGCACGTCGATGCGCTTCACACGCTTCTCGACCGGCTGCAGGCGCTGGTAGGCCCCCGCCTCGTCGATCACGTCGATGGCCTTGTCCGGCATATGCCGGTCATTGATGTAGCGCGATGCCAGCTCAGCAGCCGCACGCAGCGCCTCATCGGTGTACTCGATGCCGTGGTGCGCTTCAAACCGCCCCTTGAGCCCGCGCAGGATGCCGATGGTGTCTTCAACTGACGGCTCGGACACATCGACTTTCTGGAAGCGACGCGCCAGGGCACGGTCTTTTTCGAAGATGCCGCGGAATTCCTGGAAAGTGGTCGAACCGATGCAGCGGATATCACCCGACGACAGCAGCGGCTTGAGCAGGTTGGAGGCGTCCATCACCCCACCGGATGCCGCACCGGCACCAATGATGGTATGGATTTCGTCGATGAACAGGATCGCCTGCGGGCGTTTTTTCAGCTCGCCGAGCAGCGCCTTGAAGCGCTTCTCGAAATCGCCACGGTACTTGGTCCCGGCGAGCAACGCGCCCAGGTCAAGGGAGTAGACGACACTGTTGGCCAGCAGGTCCGGCACCTGGTTGTCGACAATGCGCTTGGCCAGGCCTTCGGCAATCGCGGTCTTGCCCACGCCCGCCTCACCCACCAGCAACGGATTGTTCTTGCGACGACGCGCGAGGATCTGCGCTACACGCTCGACCTCCAGCTCACGCCCCACCAACGGATCGATCCGCCCCTGGCGCGCCAACTCGTTGAGGTTGCTGGCATAGGCATCCAGCGGGTTGCTTGAAGAAGAAGACTCACCGCCCTCGTCGTCCTGCATATCCTGCTCACCCTCGGAATGATCGCCGTGCCCAGGCACCTTGGAGATACCGTGGGCGATGTAGTTGACGACATCAATACGGGCAACGCTCTGCTGCTTGAGCAGGAACACTGCCTGGCTTTCCTGTTCGCTGAAAATCGCCACAAGCACATTGGCGCCTGTGACTTCACGCTTACCGGAGCTCTGTACGTGGAAAACAGCACGCTGCAATACCCGCTGAAAGCCCAGGGTTGGCTGGGTCTCGCGGTCCTCGTCATGCACGGGGATCAGTGGCGTGGTGGAGTCGATAAACTCCTGCAGGTCATGCTTGAGCTTGTCGAGATTGGCGCCGCACGCACGCAGAACCGTGGCGGCAGCTTCATTATCCAAAAGTGCCAGCAGCAGGTGTTCGACGGTCATGAATTCATGACGCTTCGAACGAGCCTCCTTGAAGGCAAGATTGAGGGTGACTTCGAGCTCGCGGTTTAACATAGCTTCACCTCATACCCAAGTGGTCGGCGTTAACCGTCCTTCTCGATTTCACAGAGTAGCGGATGCTGGCTTTCCCTGGCGTACTGGTTGACCTGCATGGCCTTTGTCTCGGCGATGTCACGGGTAAACACTCCACATACTGCCCGTCCTTCTGTGTGAACGGCCAGCATTACCTTGGTCGCCAACTCGCGGTTCAGGTTAAAAAACACCTCGAGCACTTCGACCACGAAATCCATCGGTGTGTAGTCATCGTTGAACAAAACCACCTTGTACATCGGCGGCGCCTGTAAAGCAGGCTTGGCCTCCTGAACAGCAATGCCTGCAGAACCGTCGTCATCGTGTTCGTGATCCGGTCGATCCTGATTGAATGTTAGTCGAATCTGGCTGATTGCATGCATGGAAAGAAAGGTTCGTCAGTGGTTCAAATACAGTGATGGGGGCGACCTGTCAGAATTTCAACTCCTGACCACCCGGTCGCCTTGACTATCGGCAAATCGGTGTTACAACCAATAGAACCCACAGTGGGTAAAAAAGGTCCGCGCAGTCAACCTTATTTATTCGGGTTAGGACGGATAAACTGGATGATACTCCAGTGATGGAGTCTGGTGCAGAGGGAAATGGGTATGTCTGGCGTCAAGATCAGTGGCAAGGTCAAGTGGTTCAACAATGCCAAGGGATATGGCTTTGTTCTTCAAGAAGGTAAAAGCGAGGACCTTTTTGCTCATTATTCAGCGATCACCATGGACGGGTACAAAACGCTGAAAGCGGGCCAAGCGGTAACCTTTGAAATCATTCAAGGACCCAAAGGGCTGCATGCTGTGAACATTGATGTAGTGAAAACTGAAACATTGGAAAACACCGCACCACTGCCCACTCATAAGAAGAAGCAATTGGCCTGATCAGCCACAGGGTGTGTAGTTTGCGATAAAAAAAACGGCCACCCCAATCAAGTTGAGGTGGCCGTTTTTATTTGCTCTCTTTTACATATGCGAAATCAGCGCATCACCAAAGCCCGACGACGACACCAGCTTCGCGCCATCCATCAGGCGCTCGAAGTCGTAGGTCACGGTCTTGGCCGAGATAGCGCCGTTGGTACCCTTGATGATCAGGTCTGCCGCCTCGGTCCAACCCATATGACGCAGCATCATTTCCGCCGACAGGATCAATGAGCCCGGGTTGACCTGGTCCTTGCCCGCATATTTGGGCGCAGTACCGTGGGTCGCCTCGAACATGGCCACGGTGTCGGACAGGTTGGCACCCGGCGCAATCCCGATACCGCCCACTTCCGCCGCCAGGGCGTCGGACAGGTAGTCGCCGTTTAGGTTAAGGGTCGCGATCACGTCATACTCAGCCGGACGCAGCAGGATCTGCTGGAGCATGGCATCGGCGATGGCGTCCTTGACCACTACATTCTTGCCTGTCTTCGGGTTCTTGAACTGCATCCACGGACCGCCATCCAGCAGGGTCGCACCGAACTCTTCGGCCGCCACTTCGTAAGCCCATTCCTTAAAGGCCCCTTCAGTGAACTTCATGATGTTGCCTTTGTGCACGATGGTCAGCGAATCGCGATCATTATCCACTACATATTGCAGGGCCTTGCGCGCCAGGCGCTTGGTGCCTTCCAGCGATACCGGCTTGATACCAATGCCGCAATCCTGGTCGAAACGAATCTTGGTGACGCCCATTTCCTCCTTGAGGAACTTGATGATCTTTGTCGCTTCCGGCGAGCCGGCCTTCCATTCGATCCCGGCGTAAATATCTTCGGAGTTTTCGCGGAAGATGGTCATGTCCACGTCGCCTGGTTTCTTGACCGGGCTGGGCACGCCTTCGAACCAGCGCACCGGGCGCAGGCACACGTACAGGTCGAGTTGCTGACGCAGGGCCACGTTCAACGAACGAATGCCACCGCCCACCGGGGTAGTCAGCGGGCCCTTGATGGACACCACGTAATCCTTGACCGCATCCAGGGTTTCCTGGGGCAGCCAGGTGTCCTGGTCGTAGACTTGGGTCGCCTTCTCGCCGGCGTACACCTCCATCCACGAGATTTTACGCTTGCCGCCGTAGGCCTTTTCAACAGCTGCGTCGACCACCTTGATCATCACCGGGCTGATGTCGACGCCAATACCGTCACCTTCGATATAAGGGATGATCGGTTGGTCAGGAACATTGAGAGAATGGTCTGCATTGACGGTGATTTTGTCGCCGACTGCCGGAACCTGAATCTTCTTGTATCCCATGCTGAACTCCATCTATGGATTGAACATCTGGCTGCGTTCGAGCCTACTCCAGATAAATGGCGACTGAAACCTCGCGCCATGCTCATTTGCTTCGAAAACAGCATAAATTGTCGCCTACAAGCCTGAAAGCAAAGGGAAAAGCGCCAATCTTGAGCACATCGTGCGACTTTAGGCGTAACCCGGTACCTGCGACCTTTAGACCAATGGACGACACACCTTTTGTATGAAGGCTCGGCGTAAGCATAGCGACCTATGTATAATGCCGCCGCTGACCAAAGAGTCACGATGGCAGACCGCTCTGGAACAGGGCCCTCCGCTACAAAGCAGGACTAATACAATAGTCCACCCGCTTGACGCTCGACTGATGCAACCCAACATCACCGCGAAGAAACCTCGACCTTTCGCTCATGGATGACTTTGAACGAACGCGCTCCACCCGGCGCATCTCGAGTTTCTGCGCACGCTTTCAGCAAAGAAGAGAGTTAATCCGAATATGCCCACCCGCTCGAAGATCATCTACACCTTCACCGACGAAGCCCCAGCCCTCGCCACCTATTCACTGCTGCCTATCGTAGAGGCCTTCACCGCTTCCGCTGATATTGCCGTGGAAACCCGCGACATCTCCCTCGCAGGGCGCATCCTCGCAAGCTTCCCCGAGCAACTGGGCGACAAGGCTATCCCGGACCACCTCGCCGAACTGGGCGACCTGGCCGTTACGCCTGAAGCCAACATCATCAAGCTGCCTAACATCAGTGCCTCGACCCCGCAGCTGCAAGCCGCGATCAAGGAACTGCAGGCCCAGGGCTACGCCCTGCCGGACTACCCGGAAACCGTAACCACCGACGCGGAAAAAGAAACCCGCGCACGTTACGACAAGGTCAAGGGCAGCGCCGTGAACCCGGTACTGCGCGAAGGCAACTCCGACCGCCGCGCACCACTGTCGGTCAAGAACTACGCGCGCAAGCACCCGCACAAGATGGGCGCCTGGGCTGCCGACTCCAAGTCCCACGTTGCCCACATGAGCAACGGCGACTTCTACGGCAGCGAAAAAGCCGTGCAGATCGAAGCCGCTGACGCGGTCAAAATCGAGCTGGTCGCCCAAGACGGCACCACCACCGTCCTGAAAGAAAAGACCACCGTGAAGGCCGGCGAAATCATCGACAGCGCCGTACTGAGCAAGAACGCCCTGCGCAGCTTCATCGCCGCTGAAATCGAAGACGCCAAGAAACAAGGCGTGCTGCTGTCGGTCCACCTGAAAGCCACCATGATGAAGGTCTCCGACCCGATCATGTTCGGCCAGATCGTTGCCGAGTTCTATAAAGACGCCCTGGCCAAGCACGCAGACGTGCTGGCACAGATCGGCTTCAACCTGAACAATGGCATCGGCGACCTGTACGCCCGCATCAAGGCCCTGCCGGCCGAGCAACAGGCGCAGATCGAAGCTGACATCCAGGCGGTCTACGCCGCTCGCCCTTCCCTGGCGATGGTCAACTCCGACAAAGGCATCACCAACCTGCACGTGCCGAGCGACGTGATCGTCGACGCCTCGATGCCGGCCATGATCCGTGACTCCGGCAAAATGTGGGGCACCGACGGCCAGCTGCACGACACCAAGGCCGTGATCCCGGATCGCTGCTACGCCACCATCTACCAAGCCGTCATCGAAGACTGCAAGGCCAATGGCGCGTTTGATCCGACCACCATGGGCAGCGTGCCGAACGTTGGCCTGATGGCACAGAAGGCCGAAGAATACGGCTCCCACGACAAGACCTTCCAGATCAAGGCCGACGGCGTCGTCCGCGTCACCGACAGCAAGGGCAACCTGCTGATGGAGCAGAAAGTCGAAACCGGTGACATCTTCCGCATGTGCCAGGCCAAAGACGCGCCGATCCAGGACTGGGTCAAACTCGCCGTCAACCGCGCTCGCGCCAGCAACACCCCGGCCATCTTCTGGCTGGACCCGCAGCGCGCCCACGATGGCGCAGTGATCGAGAAAGTCCAGGCCTACCTGAAAGACCACAACACCGAAGGCCTGGACATCCGCATCATGTCGCCGGTCGACGCGATGAAGTTCACCCTGGAACGTACCCGCAAGGGCCTGGACACCATCTCGGTAACCGGTAACGTACTGCGCGACTACCTGACCGACCTGTTCCCGATCATGGAACTGGGCACCAGCGCCAAGATGCTGTCGATCGTGCCGCTGATGAATGGCGGTGGCCTGTTCGAAACCGGCGCCGGCGGTTCGGCACCGAAGCACGTGCAACAGCTGCTGGAAGAGAACTTCCTGCGCTGGGATTCCCTGGGCGAGTTCCTGGCCCTGGCCGCTTCCCTCGAGCATTTGGGTGTGACGTACAACAACCCGAAAGCCCTGGTGCTGTCCAAGACCCTGGACCAGGCCACCGGCCAGTTCCTCGACAACAACAAGTCGCCATCGCGCAAAGTCGGCAACATCGACAACCGCGGCAGCCACTTCTACCTGGCGCTGTACTGGGCCCAAGCCCTGGCCGCCCAGACCGAAGACACTGCACTGCAAGGTCAATTCGGCGAACTGGCCAAGACCCTGGCCGCGAACGAAGCAACCATCGTTGCCGAGCTCAATGCCGTACAGGGCAAGCCAGTGGACATCGGCGGCTACTACGCGCCGAACCCGGAGCTGACCAGCAAGGCCATGCGCCCAAGCAACACCCTCAACGCGGCAATTGCCAAGTTGAAGTAAGGTTGTAAGGTTGCAAAGAAGCCCCGGCCCCGTGCCGGGGCTTCTGTTTCTACCGTTCAACGGAAGAAACCGGATCAAATGTGCGAGGGGGCTTGCCCCCGATAGCGATGGATCAGTCGAGCTATTGGTAACTGACACACCGTCATCGGGGGCAAGCCCCCCCTCCCACACTGATCGCAATTGCGCCCAAACACCGCGTCATATCTTGAATCGAGGCCTCCAATGACCTGGCAACCCCACATCACTGTCGCCACCATCGTCGAAGACAACGGCAAGTTCCTGATGGTCGAAGAACTCAAGGGCGGCCGCGCCGTGCTCAACCAGCCCGCCGGCCACCTCGACCCGCATGAAACCCTGACCGAGGCCGCCGTGCGCGAAACCCTCGAGGAAACCGGCTGGGACGTGGAAGCCACGGGCATCGTCGGCATCTACCTGTACACCGCACCCAGCAATGGCGTGACTTACCAACGGGTGTGCTTCACCGCCAAGGCCTTGAAACACCACCCGGACTATCCGCTCGACGAAGGTATCGTGCGCGCCCGCTGGCTGACCCGCGACGAGCTGATGGCCGTGCGCGACGACTGGCGCAGCGAGCTGATTATCCGCTGTATCGATGATTATCTGAGCGGCCAGCGTCACAGTCTGGAATTGATCCGCCCTTCTCTTTAGCCTTGCGGGCCCAGGCCTGCTAGAATCGCGTCCTTTTTCAAGACACCCGTTGAAACCCTATGCGTGATCCAGCCCCTTCTGACACACAAAAGAAGCGCGTCATCGTCGGCATGTCCGGCGGCGTGGATTCTTCCGTTTCCGCCGTTCTGCTCATGGAGCAGGGTTATGAGGTGGAAGGCCTGTTCATGAAGAACTGGGAAGAAGACGATGGAACGGAATATTGCACCGCCATGGACGACCTGGCGGACGCCCAGGCCGTGTGCGACAAGATCGGTATCAAGCTGCACACCGCCAACTTCGCCGCCGAGTACTGGGACAACGTGTTCGAGCACTTCCTGGCCGAATACAAGGCCGGTCGCACGCCGAACCCGGACATCCTGTGCAACCGCGAAATCAAGTTCAAGGCGTTCCTCGACTACGCCATGATCCTCGGCGCCGACCTGATTGCCACTGGCCACTACGTGCGCCGCCGCGACATCGATGGCCGCACCGAACTGCTCAAGGGCCTGGACCCGAACAAGGACCAAAGCTACTTCCTGCACGCCGTCGGCGGCGAACAGATCGCCAAGACCCTGTTCCCGGTGGGTGAGCTGGAAAAACCCGAAGTGCGCAGGATCGCCGAGCAACATGGCCTGGCGACCGCCAAGAAGAAGGATTCCACCGGGATCTGCTTTATCGGCGAGCGCCGCTTCAGCGACTTCCTCAAGCAATACCTGCCGGCACAACCGGGCGAGATCAAGACCACCGCGGGTGAAGTGATCGGCCGTCACCACGGCCTGATGTACCACACCATCGGCCAGCGCCAGGGCCTGGGCATCGGCGGCTTGAAAGACGCCGGCGAAGAGCCGTGGTACGTGCTGGTCAAGGATCTGGAGCACAACGTGCTGATCGTCGGCCAGGGCAATGAGCACCCGCTGCTGTTCTCGGGCGCGCTGCTGGCCTCGGAGATCTATTGGGTCAACCCGATCGACTTGAGCACTCCGCGCCGCCTGACTGCCAAGGTGCGCTATCGCCAAAGCGACCAGCCCTGCACCCTGGAAAAAACCGCGACGGGCTACCGCGCCACCTTTGATGACCCGCAACGTGCGGTCACGCCTGGCCAGTCGGTGGTGTTCTATGACGGCGAAATCTGCCTGGGCGGCGGCGTGATTGAAGTCGCCGAAGCCTGGAGCAACCCGGCATGAGCCCGACCCAGGAGCAACTGACGGCACTCGGCGGGGTATTTCTCTCCGCCGTGCTCGTGGACAAGATCGCCAAGACCGGCCAGGTCACCGAAGCCGGCCTGACCTGCATGCTCGGCAGCCTGCTGATCCGCGACCCCAAGGACACCCTGGAAGTCTACGGCGGCGACGACCTGGCACTGCGTGAAGGTTATCGCGCCCTGGTCGGCGCCCTGGAGCGCGACCCCAGCACCTTGCAGCGCGAGCCGCTGCGCTACGCCCTGTCGATGCTCGGCCTCGAGCGCCAACTGGCCAAGCGCGAAGACATGCTGGAAACCATCGGCAAACGCCTGCCACAGATCCAGTCACAGGTAGAACACTTCGGTCCGGCCCACGAAAACGTGATCGCCGCCTGCGGTGCGCTGTACCAGGACACCTTGAGCACCTTGCGCCAGCGCATCCAGGTGCACGGCGACATGCGCAACCTGCAGCAACCGAACAACGCCTCGAAAATCCGTGCCCTGCTGCTGGCCGGTATTCGTTCGGCGCGGTTGTGGCGGCAATTGGGCGGTCATCGTTGGCAGCTGGTGATCAGCCGACGCAAATTGCTCAAAGAGCTTTACCCGTTGATGCGCAACGAATAAGTCGCATCAACAGGCTATTTTCAAGCCGTTACGCGTAATACGCCGGTCAGTTGGCAACGGACCGGCGGATTTTTTCATGTATGATACGCGCCCCATTTCGTTGCCCGACTGTCCGAGAACACCCCATGCAGCTCTCTTCGCTCACTGCGGTTTCCCCTGTTGACGGCCGCTACGCCGGCAAAACCCAGGCCCTGCGCCCTATTTTCAGCGAATACGGTCTGATCCGTGCTCGTGTCCTGGTTGAAGTGCGCTGGCTCCAGCGCCTGGCCGCTCACCCCGCCATCAGCGAAGTGCCGGCGTTCTCCGCCGAAGCCAATGCTGTGCTCAACACCCTGGCGGAAAACTTTTCCCTGGAGCACGCCGAGCGTGTGAAAGAGATCGAGCGCACCACCAACCACGACGTCAAAGCCATCGAATACCTGCTCAAGGAACAGGCGGCCAAGCTGCCGGAACTGGCCCAGGTCAGCGAATTCATCCACTTTGCCTGCACCAGCGAGGACATCAACAACCTGTCCCACGCCCTGATGCTGCGCGAAGGCCGTGATGACGTAATGCTGCCGCTGATGCGCCAGACCGCCGAAGCCATCCGCGAGCTGGCCATCCGCTTCGCCGACGTGCCGATGCTGTCGCGCACCCACGGCCAGCCAGCCTCCCCGACCACCCTGGGCAAAGAACTCGCCAACGTGGTGTACCGCCTGGAGCGTCAGATCGCCCAAGTGGCCGCAGTCCCACTGCTGGGCAAGATCAACGGCGCCGTCGGCAACTACAACGCCCACCTGTCGGCCTACCCAGAGATCGACTGGGAAGCCAACGCCCGCGCCTTCATCGAAGACGAGCTGGGCCTGGGCTTCAACCCGTACACCACGCAGATCGAACCGCACGACTACATCGCCGAGCTGTTCGACGCCATTGCGCGCTTCAACACCATCCTGATCGACTTCGATCGCGATATCTGGGGCTACATCTCCCTGGGCTACTTCAAGCAGCGCACCATTGCCGGTGAAATCGGTTCGTCGACCATGCCGCACAAGGTCAACCCGATCGACTTCGAAAACTCCGAAGGCAACCTCGGCATCGCCAACGCCCTGTTCCAGCACCTGGCCAGCAAGTTGCCGATCTCCCGCTGGCAGCGCGACCTGACCGACTCCACCGTGCTGCGCAACCTCGGCGTGGGCTTTGCCCACAGCGTGATCGCGTACGAAGCCAGCCTCAAAGGCATCAGCAAACTGGAGCTCAACGCGCAGAAAATCGCCGCTGACCTGAACGCGTGCTGGGAAGTGCTGGCCGAGCCGATCCAGACCGTGATGCGCCGCTACAACATCGAAAACCCTTACGAGAAGCTGAAAGAGTTGACCCGTGGCAAGGGCATCAGCCCTGAAGCACTGCAAACTTTCATCGACGGCCTGGACATGCCAGCCGCGGCCAAGGCCGAGCTGAAACTGCTCACCCCGGCCAACTACATCGGCAACGCTGTAGAGCAAGCCAAGCGCATCTGATTCGCGCAAGCCCCCTTGAGACGCCCGGCCGCGCCGGGCGTTTTTATTCCAGTCTGAAAAGTGCTTTTTTTCAATAGGTTACACATGAATCCTGATATCCCTCTTCAACTTCTGGGCGGCATCACGGCACGGGAATTCCTGCGCGACTACTGGCAGAAAAAACCACTGCTGATCCGCCAGGCGATCCCTGACTTCGAAAGCCCGATCGACGCCGACGAACTCGCCGGCCTGGCCCTGGAAGAAGAAGTCGAATCGCGCCTGGTGATCGAGCACGGCGAGCGCCCGTGGGAACTGCGCCGCGGCCCGTTCGCCGAAGACGCCTTCAGCACCCTGCCTGAGCGTGAGTGGACCCTGCTGGTACAGGCGGTCGACCAGTTCGTGCCGGAAGTGGCCGAACTGCTGGAGCAGTTCCGCTTCCTGCCAAGCTGGCGTATCGACGACGTAATGATCAGCTTTGCCGCACCCGGCGGCAGCGTAGGCCCGCACTTCGACAACTACGACGTATTCCTGCTGCAAGCCCAGGGCAAGCGCAACTGGAAAATCGGTCAGATGTGCAACTCCGAAAGCCCGCTGCTGCAGCACGCCGACCTGCGCATCCTCGCCGAATTCGAAGAAAGCGCCGAATGGGTGCTGGAGCCGGGCGACATGCTCTACCTGCCGCCGCGCCTGGCGCATTTCGGCATCGCCGAAGATGACTGCATGACGTACTCGGTAGGCTTTCGCGCACCAAGCGCCGCTGAAGTACTGACCCACTTCACCGACTTCCTCGCCCAGTACCTGACCGACGAAGAGCGCTACACCGACGCCGACGCGCAGCCGGTCAGCGACCCGCACCAGATCCAGAGCGACGCCCTCGACCGCCTCAAGAGCCTGCTGGCCGAGCACATGAGCGACGAGCGCATGCTGCTGACCTGGTTCGGCCAATTCATGACCGAGCCGCGCTACCCGGAAATGGTGGCGGGCGAAGAACTGGGCGAAGACGACTTCATCAGCAGCCTGCAAGACGGCGCGATCCTGGTGCGCAACCCAAGCGCCCGCATGGCCTGGTCGGAAGTAGACGACGACGTATTGCTGTTCGCCAGCGGCCAGAGCCGTTACCTGCCGGGCAAACTGCGCGAACTGCTGAAACTGGTCTGCGCCGCCGATGCACTGCACGCCGAAAACCTCGGCGAATGGCTGCTGGACGAAGACGCCCGCGACCTGCTGTGCGAGCTGGTCAAGCAAGGAAGCCTGGGGTTTGCCGATGAATAAGATTCACGTAAGTGTCGCGGACTGGCATAAGGATATCGCCGAGATTCGGCGCATTCGTGAAACGGTATTTATCGCGGAACAATCGGTCCCACCCGAACTGGAGTGGGACGCGGACGACGCAGACGCGGTGCATTTCCTTGCATTCGAAGGCGACTTTCCGATTGGTACCGCGCGCCTGCTGCCCAGCGGCGAGATCGGCCGTGTGTCGGTCCTCAAGGACTGGCGCGGGCTGAAGGTCGGCGACAAGCTGATGGAGGCGGTGATTGGCGTGGCCGAGAAGCGCGGCCAGGCTAAGCAGTTCCTGAGTGCGCAGGTCTATGCGGCACCGTTCTATGAGCGGCTGGGTTTCAAGATCGTCAGCGAGGAATTCCTGGAAGTCGGGATTCCCCATGTTGATATGGTGCGCGGGGGCTGATCCGAGGCCTTGCCCCCGATAGCTGCTTCAGCAACACCCCAAATGCCCTGCCATGCCAGGGCATTTTGCCGTCTACAATTCAACTTGCGACCCACCAGGCCGACAAACTGGCACTATCAAGCCTAAATGACTCGCAGAGATAACGGACATGTCCCTACGCACCCTGCTCACCGCCCTCCTCCTGACCGCCAGTTGCTCAGCAATGGCCGACACCGAAGTCGTCAACCTGAGCAACCGCACCAGCACCGACCTGCTGCCCGTGGCGCAAAACTTCATCGGCAAGGACGGCACCGTCAGCGCCTACGGCAACCAGCTTATTGTCAACGCCGCCCCCGGCAAGATCCAGGACCTGCGCGCACTGCTTGCCCAACTGGACACACCGGCCAGGCGCCTGCTGATCACCGTCGACACCAATGAAAACAACCAGCAGAACAGCGGCGACAGCCAGACCCGCATCATCAGCTACGGCACCGCCAGCCGCGACGGCGGCATCCAGCAGATCCAGGCCAGCGAAGGCGTGCCCGCGCTGATCCAGGTCGGGCAGAGCGTGCCACTGACCACAACCCAACCGGATGCTTACGGTCGCCCGCAGAACCAGACCCAGTACCGCAACGTCACCCAGGGCTTCTACGTCACCGCCAGCGTCACCGGCGAGACCGTGCATCTGGCGATCAGTACCAACCGTGACCGCATGAGCCAGGAACGTCCCGATGTAGTGAATGTGCAAAGTACCGACACAACCGTCAGTGGGCGTCTCGGCGAATGGATCCCCCTGGCCGGCATCAACCGTGAGACCCAGGCCGATAAATCCTCTACAACCCGCAGCTATTCTACTCAGGGCCGTGATGACCTGACGTTGCGGGTTAAAGTCGACACCCTGAACTGAAGCACCAAAAACTGACTGATGAGTCGTATTAGACTAAAGATGTAGTGCCATAAAAAAAGCACTACAAAACATTTGACGATCCAAAAAAGCATGGGCATGATGGCCTCGCTCCCGCTAATCAGGGGCCCTGGCAAGGGCCTTCGAATCGACGCTCAAAGCTACCCACCCGAGCCGATTCGTGTCTGTACCGCCCACAAGGTGTGTTTGACGAGGTTGCGACTGGAACGAAGTTGTCCCGAGGGACGGAAGCTAACCAGGTAACCCGGCTACACACTGATGGATCGTACAAAGGCCCACGATGCCCGAAGACCGTTCGCAGTTCGCCCTTACCTGCTCAACTCCCGCCCTTGAGCCATCGTTCATCCCGTCGCCTACCCCGCCGAACTTGACTTGAACACCTAAGCTTCTGGTCAGCGAGCGGCCACAACCACGCATTCACTACGTGGCTGGCAAATGGAATTTTCCACCTAGACCTATGCGACGAGGTTTTCCCCCATGGCACTGACACGCGAACAGCAAATTGCAGCCCTCGAGAAAGACTGGGCTGAAAACCCACGCTGGAAAGGCGTAACCCGCGCTTATTCCGCTGCTGACGTCGTCCGCCTGCGTGGCTCGGTTCAACCTGAGCACACCTTTGCAAAACTCGGCGCCGAGAAGCTGTGGAAGCTGGTCACCCAAGGTGCCAAGCCGTCCTTCCGCCCCGAGAAAGATTTCGTCAACTGCATGGGCGCCCTCACTGGCGGCCAGGCAGTCCAACAGGTGAAAGCCGGTATCCAGGCGATCTACCTGTCCGGCTGGCAAGTGGCAGCGGACAACAACTCCGCTGAATCCATGTACCCCGACCAATCGCTGTACCCGGTGGACTCCGTGCCGACCGTGGTCAAGCGCATCAACAACTCGTTCCGTCGTGCCGACCAGATCCAGTGGAAAGCCGGCAAAGGCCCGGGCGACGAAGGCTACATCGACTACTTCGCGCCAATCGTGGCTGACGCCGAAGCCGGTTTCGGCGGTGTACTGAACGCCTACGAGCTGATGAAGAGCATGATTGAAGCTGGCGCTGCCGGCGTGCACTTCGAAGACCAACTGGCTTCGGTGAAAAAATGCGGCCACATGGGCGGCAAGGTATTGGTACCGACCCAGGAAGCCGTACAGAAGCTGACTGCTGCGCGCCTGGCGGCTGACGTTGCCGGCACGCCGACCATCATCCTGGCCCGTACCGACGCCAACGCTGCGGACCTGCTGACCTCGGACTGCGACCCTTACGACCAGCCGTTCGTGACCGGCGAACGCACCCAGGAAGGTTTCTACAAAGTGCGCGCCGGTCTCGACCAGGCCATCGCCCGCGGCCTGGCCTACGCGCCGTACGCCGACCTGATCTGGTGCGAAACCGCCAAGCCGGACCTGGACGAAGCCCGCCGCTTTGCCGAAGCGATCAAGAAGGAATACCCGGACCAACTGCTGTCCTACAACTGCTCGCCTTCTTTCAACTGGAAGAAGAACCTGGACGACGCGACCATCGCCAAGTTCCAGCGCGAACTGTCCGCCATGGGCTACAAGCACCAGTTCATCACCCTGGCCGGCATTCACAACATGTGGCACAGCATGTTCAACCTGGCGCACGACTACGCCCGCAACGACATGACCGCCTACGTGAAGCTGCAGGAACAGGAATTCGCTGACGCCGCCAAGGGCTACACCTTCGTGGCGCACCAGCAGGAAGTGGGCACCGGCTACTTCGACGACATGACCACTGTGATCCAGGGCGGCACCTCGTCCGTGACCGCGCTGACCGGTTCGACCGAAGAAGAGCAGTTCCACTGATCGATGTGAGCACACGGCCACTGCGGACCCGTTAAAGAGCTAACCGCAGTGCCGCACGATCTGACGCCCCGACTGGTTCGGGGCGTTTTTTTGCCGCTACCTATCTCACTGATTCAATAAGGGCAAAATGTGGGAGGGGGCTTGCCCCCGACAGCGGTGGACCAGCAACAGCGTTATTGACTGACACTCAGCAATCGGGAGCAAGCCCCCTCCTACAAGGGCAACCCATGCAACCTGAAGATTTTGTACAAAACCTTGATCCAGAGCGGTATTCGCTGCAGATAAATCGGTTAAAAGATCCGCTCTGGCAACTAGCGCTAATCAAGCAAGTAACGGCAACTTACCCCGCGGCATGAGAAACAATCGCTTAAACCCCACGCAAACAATATTCATTATCATTTGGAACATGAAAACTTCGTTGCAGATTAAACAAAACATAATTGATCAAATGCCCGCTAATGCCCGCCCCGCAAGGGCTACAGCCCCAAGAAGGTGCACTATGTGCTTATTCCATCGAATAATTTCGCTATAGGAATTTTACTTGCCCGGTGTTTAGCCATAAAATCACCGCGATTGATTGCAGTGCGACATATCGTCACTGCATCGTTACTTTTTCGAGCTCAGAGACCTTTGCTCTCTGTTAAGGATTTCCAGCATGACCGAAGCGACAGGACTCATGGCCCACAACTGGGGCTTTGCCATTTTCCTCCTCGGTGTTGTCGGCCTTTGCGCCTTCATGCTCGGTGTTTCCAGCCTCCTCGGGTCAAAAGCCTGGGGCCGCAGCAAGAATGAACCGTTCGAATCCGGCATGCTGCCTACAGGTGGCGCCCGCTTGCGGCTCTCAGCCAAATTCTATCTGGTCGCGATGCTCTTCGTGATCTTCGACATCGAAGCCCTCTTTCTCTTTGCCTGGTCTGTGTCCGTCCGCGAAAGCGGCTGGACCGGATTCGTCGAAGCCCTCGTTTTCATAGCAATTCTGTTGGCAGGCCTTGTCTACCTATTTCGAGTGGGCGCCCTTGATTGGGCTCCGGAAGCTCGTCGTAAGCGGCAAGCGAAGCTGAAACAATGAGGCTTTGGCGATGCAATACAATCTCACCAGGATCGACCCGGATGCTCCTAACGAGCAGTACCCCATCGGCGAACGGGAAACCGTTTCCGACCCGTTAGAAGACCAAGTCCACAAAAACATCTACATGGGCAAGCTGGAAGACGTGCTGAGTGGCGCGGTCAACTGGGGACGTAAGAACTCCCTGTGGCCGTACAACTTCGGTCTTTCGTGTTGCTACGTGGAAATGACCACCGCCTTCACGGCGCCCCACGACATCGCGCGCTTTGGCGCCGAAGTTATCCGGGCATCACCGCGCCAGGCGGATTTCATGGTTATCGCCGGTACCTGCTTTATCAAGATGGCGCCGATCATTCAGCGTCTCTACGAGCAAATGCTCGAACCGAAGTGGGTTATCTCCATGGGTTCGTGCGCCAACTCCGGTGGCATGTACGACATCTACTCCGTGGTTCAGGGGGTGGACAAGTTCCTGCCCGTGGACGTCTACGTGCCTGGCTGCCCGCCCCGCCCCGAAGCATTCCTGCAAGGCTTGATGCTGTTGCAGGAATCGATTGGCAAGGAGCGTCGCCCGCTTTCCTGGGTCGTCGGTGATCAAGGCGTGTACCGCGCCGAGATGCCGTCGCAAAAGGAACAGCGCCGCGAACAGCGAATCGCAGTCACCAACCTGCGCAGCCCCGACGAAGTCTGATCCAGCACCGCTTCTTTTATAGAACGAAAACCTGGCTTCATTCTTTACGTTGACCGAAAGCGATAAAAAACCATGACTACAGGCAGTGCTCTGTACATCCCGCCTTATAAGGCAGACGACCAGGATGTGGTCGTCGAACTCAACAACCGTTTTGGCCCTGACGCCTTCACCGCCCAGGCCACACGCACCGGTATGCCGGTGCTGTGGGTGGCGCGCGCCAAGCTCGTCGAAGTCCTGACCTTCCTGCGCAACCTGCCCAAGCCGTACGTCATGCTCTATGACCTGCATGGCGTGGACGAGCGTCTGCGTACCAAGCGCCAGGGGCTGCCGAGCGGCGCCGATTTCACCGTGTTCTATCACCTGATGTCGCTGGAACGTAACAGCGACGTGATGATCAAGGTCGCGCTGTCCGAAAGCGACTTGAGCATCCCGACCGTGACCGGTATCTGGCCGAATGCCAGTTGGTACGAACGCGAAGTCTGGGACATGTTCGGTATCGACTTCCCGGGCCACCCGCACCTGACGCGCATCATGATGCCGCCGACCTGGGAAGGTCACCCGCTGCGCAAGGACTTCCCTGCCCGCGCCACCGAGTTCGACCCGTTCAGCCTCAACCTCGCCAAGCAGCAGCTTGAAGAAGAGGCCGCGCGCTTCCGTCCGGAAGACTGGGGCATGAAGCGTTCCGGCACCAACGAGGACTATATGTTCCTCAACCTGGGCCCGAACCACCCTTCGGCCCACGGTGCCTTCCGCATCATCCTGCAACTGGACGGCGAAGAAATCGTCGACTGCGTGCCGGACATCGGCTACCACCACCGTGGTGCCGAGAAGATGGCCGAGCGTCAGTCGTGGCACAGCTTCATCCCCTATACCGACCGTATCGATTACCTCGGCGGCGTGATGAACAACCTGCCGTACGTGCTCTCGGTCGAGAAGCTGGCCGGCATCAAGGTCCCGGACCGCGTCGACACCATCCGCATCATGATGGCCGAGTTCTTCCGGATCACCAGCCACCTGCTGTTCCTGGGTACCTATATCCAGGACGTCGGCGCCATGACCCCGGTGTTCTTCACCTTCACCGACCGTCAGCGCGCCTACAAGGTCATCGAAGCCATCACCGGTTTCCGCCTGCACCCGGCCTGGTACCGCATCGGCGGCGTCGCCCACGACCTGCCGAATGGCTGGGAACGCCTGGTCAAGGAATTCATCGACTGGATGCCCAAGCGTCTGGACGAGTACCAGAAAGCCGCCCTGGACAACAGCATCCTCAAGGGTCGGACCATCGGCGTTGCCGCCTACAACACCAAAGAGGCCCTGGAATGGGGCGTCACCGGTGCAGGCTTGCGTTCGACCGGTTGCGACTTCGACCTGCGTAAAGCGCGCCCCTATTCCGGCTACGAAAACTTCGAGTTCGAAGTGCCGCTGGCGGCCAATGGCGATGCCTACGACCGTTGCATCGTGCGCGTCGAAGAAATGCGCCAGAGCCTGAAGATCATCGAGCAGTGCATGCGCAACATGCCGGCCGGCCCGTACAAGGCGGATCACCCGCTGACGACGCCGCCGCCGAAAGAGCGCACGCTGCAGCACATCGAAACCCTGATCACGCACTTCCTGCAGGTTTCGTGGGGCCCGGTGATGCCGGCCAACGAATCCTTCCAGATGATCGAAGCGACCAAGGGTATCAACAGTTATTACCTGACGAGCGATGGCGGCACCATGAGCTACCGCACCCGGATTCGTACCCCAAGCTTCGCCCACTTGCAGCAGATCCCTTCGGTGATCAAAGGTGAGATGGTCGCGGACTTGATTGCGTACCTTGGTAGTATCGATTTCGTTATGGCCGACGTGGACCGCTAAGCATGAACAGCACGCTTATCCAGACAGACCGTTTCACCCTGAGTGAAACCGAGCGCTCGGCCATCGAGCACGAGCTGCATCACTACGAAGACCCGCGCGCGGCGTCGATCGAAGCCTTGAAGATCGTCCAGAAGGAACGTGGCTGGGTGCCGGACGGCGCCCTCTACGCCATCGGCGAGATCCTCGGCATCCCCGCCAGCGACGTTGAAGGCGTGGCCACGTTCTACAGCCAGATCTTCCGCCAGCCGGTCGGCCGCCACATCATTCGCGTGTGCGACAGCATGGTTTGCTACATCGGTGGCCACGAGTCGGTGGTCAGCGAGATCCAGAGCACGCTGGGCATCGGCCTTGGCCAAACCACCCCGGACGGCCGCTTCACGCTGCTGCCGGTGTGCTGCCTGGGCAACTGCGACAAGGCGCCGGCGTTGATGATCGACGACGACACATTCGGTGACGTACAGCCTGCTGGCGTGACCCAATTGCTCGAGGGCTACCCATGACCCTGACTTCCTTCGGCCCGGCCAACCTGATCAAGCGTTCGGCCGAAACCCACCCGCTGACCTGGCGCCTGCGTGA
Organism: Pseudomonas sp. SB113; assembly: GCF_040754745.1. NCBI lineage: Bacteria > Pseudomonadati > Pseudomonadota > Gammaproteobacteria > Pseudomonadales > Pseudomonadaceae > Pseudomonas > Pseudomonas sp. SB113. The sequence goes on along the minus strand of NZ_JBFMHW010000008.1, from coordinate 188,861 downwards.
CGACGGCGAGCCGGTCTGGCTTGACGAGTACCAGGCCAAGAACGGCTACGCCGCTGCGCGCAAGGCCTTTGCCGACATGGCCCAGGACGACATCGTCCAGACCGTGAAGGACGCCGGCCTCAAGGGGCGCGGCGGTGCAGGCTTCCCCACGGGCGTGAAGTGGGGCCTGATGCCCAAAGACGAATCCATCAATATCCGCTACCTGCTGTGCAACGCGGATGAAATGGAACCCAACACCTGGAAAGACCGCATGCTGATGGAGCAACTGCCCCATCTGCTGATCGAAGGCATGCTGATCAGCGCCCGCGCGCTGAAAACCTACCGTGGCTACATCTTCCTGCGCGGCGAGTACACCACCGCCGCCAAGCACCTCAACCGTGCCGTGGAAGAAGCCAAGGCAGCAGGCCTGTTGGGCAAGAACATCCTCGGTTCGGGTTTTGACTTCGAACTGTTCGTGCACACCGGCGCCGGGCGTTACATCTGCGGTGAAGAAACCGCACTGATCAACTCCCTCGAAGGCCGCCGCGCCAACCCGCGCTCCAAGCCGCCCTTCCCTGCCGCCGTGGGCGTGTGGGGCAAGCCGACCTGCGTGAACAACGTCGAGACCCTGTGCAACGTGCCGGCGATCATCGCCGACGGCGTGGACTGGTACAAATCGTTGGCCCGCGAAGGCAGTGAAGACATGGGCACCAAGCTCATGGGCTTCTCCGGCAAGGTCAAGAACCCTGGCCTGTGGGAACTGCCGTTCGGCGTGACCGCACGCGAGCTGTTCGAGGACTACGCCGGCGGCATGCGCGACGGCTACACCCTCAAGGCCTGGCAGCCAGGCGGCGCCGGCACCGGCTTCCTGCTCCCCGAGCACCTCGACGCACAGATGTATGCCGGCGGCATCGGCAAGGTGGGCACCCGGATGGGTACCGGCCTGGCGATGGCGGTGGACAACACCGTGAACATGGTCTCGCTGCTGCGCAACATGGAGCAGTTCTTTGCCCGTGAATCGTGCGGTTTCTGCACCCCATGCCGCGACGGCTTGCCGTGGAGCGTCAAGCTGCTGATGGCCCTGGAAAACGGCGAAGGCCGCGAGGGTGACATCGAGACCCTGCTGGGGCTGGTCGGTTTCCTCGGCCCAGGCAAGACCTTCTGTGCTCACGCACCGGGCGCCGTGGAGCCATTGGGCAGCGCAATCAAATACTTCCGCTCGGAGTTCGAAGCCGGCATCGCGCCTGTCAGCGCCGCCGTCCCGCCTCTGGCAAGGCCGATCGTAGTCGGCGCGTAACGCTTAAAAAGCGAAGGGTTCGTGCCCTTCGCTTTCTCATGGGCTGACGCCGTAAAGGCTGTGTTGATGCCCATGAACAACAAGATTCCATTAGCCACGCCCGCTGACAACGGGCCAACGAAGAACTTTGAACCATGGCCACTATCCACGTAGACGGCAAAGCGCTCGAAGTCGATGGGGCGGACAACCTGTTACAGGCGTGTCTGTCACTAGGCCTCGACATCCCTTATTTCTGCTGGCACCCCGCGCTTGGTAGCGTCGGTGCCTGTCGCCAGTGTGCGGTCAAGCAGTACACCGACGAAAACGACACCCGTGGTCGTATCGTCATGTCCTGCATGACGCCAGCCACCGACAACACCTGGATCTCCATCGACGATGATGAATCCAAGGCGTTCCGCGCCAGCGTTGTCGAATGGCTGATGACCAACCACCCCCACGACTGCCCGGTCTGTGAGGAAGGCGGTCACTGCCACCTGCAAGACATGACGGTGATGACCGGCCACAACGAGCGCCGTTATCGCTTCACCAAGCGTACCCACCAGAACCAGCAGCTGGGCCCGTTCATTTCCCACGAAATGAACCGCTGCATCGCCTGCTACCGCTGCGTACGCTTCTATAAAGACTACGCCGGCGGCACCGACCTCGGCGTATTCGGCGCCCACGACAACGTGTACTTCGGTCGCGTTGAAGACGGTGTGCTCGAAAGCGAGTTCTCCGGCAACCTCACCGAGGTCTGCCCGACCGGTGTGTTCACCGACAAAACTCACTCCGAGCGCTACAACCGTAAGTGGGACATGCAGTTCTCGCCGAGCATCTGCCATGGCTGCTCGAGCGGTTGCAACATCTCCCCGGGCGAGCGCTACGGCGAACTGCGTCGCATCGAAAACCGCTTCAACGGTTCGGTCAACCAGTACTTCCTGTGCGACCGTGGCCGTTTCGGCTATGGCTACGTCAACCGCGAAGACCGCCCACGCCAGCCGCTGCTGGCCGATGGCGCCAAGCTGAGCCTCGACGCAGCGCTGGATAAAGCCGCCGACCTGCTGCGCGGCCGTAACATCGTCGGTATCGGTTCGCCCCGCGCCAGCCTCGAAAGCAACTACGCGTTGCGCGAACTGGTGGGTGCCGAGCACTTCTACTGCGGTATCGAAGCCGGTGAGCTGGAGCGCATCCGCCTGGTCCTGCAAGTGCTGAACGACAGCCCGCTGCCGGTGCCGAACATGCGCGACATCGAAGACCACGACGCCATCTTCGTGCTCGGTGAAGACCTGACCCAGACCGCCGCGCGTATCGCGTTGTCCCTGCGTCAATCGGTCAAAGGCAAGGCCGAAGACATGGCCGACGCCATGCGCGTACAGCCTTGGCTCGACGCCGCGGTGAAAAACATCGGCCAGCACGCGCTGAACCCGCTGTTTATCGCCAGCCTGGCGGAAACCAAGCTCGACGACATCGCCGAAGAATGCGTGCACGCTGCGCCGGATGACCTGGCGCGCATCGGTTTCGCCGTGGCCCACGCCCTCGACGCCAGCGCACCGGCGGTCGAAGGCCTGGACACTGAAGCCGTCGAACTGGCCCAACGCATTGCCGACGCCCTGCTGGCAGCCAAGCGTCCATTGATCATTGCCGGTACCTCGCTGGGTTCCAAGGCATTGATCGAAGCCGCCGCCAACATCGCCAAGGCCTTGAAGCTGCGCGACAAGAACGGTTCCATCAGCCTGGTCGTGCCGGAAGCCAACAGCCTCGGCCTGGCCATGCTCGGTGGCGAGTCCCTGGACGCCGCCCTGCAAACCGTTATCGACGGCACCGCCGATGCGATCGTGGTGCTGGAAAACGACCTGTACACCCGCACCGACGCCGCCAAGGTTGACGCTGCGCTGAACGCCGCCAAGGTCCTGATCGTCGCCGACCACCAGAAGACCGCCACCAGCGATCGCGCCCACCTGGTACTGCCAGCCGCCACCTTCGCCGAAGGCGACGGTACCCTGGTCAGCCAGGAAGGCCGTGCCCAGCGCTTCTTCCAGGTGTTCGATCCGAAGTACATGGACGCCAGCATCCTGGTTCACGAAGGCTGGCGCTGGCTGCATGCCCTGCGCGCCACCTTGCTGAACCAGCCGATCGACTGGACCCAGCTGGACCACGTGACCGCCGCCGCCGCCGCGAGCGCGCCGCAGCTGGCGCGTATCGTCGACGCCGCACCGTCCGCCGCGTTCCGCATCAAGGGCATGAAACTCGCCCGTGAGCCGCTGCGTTACTCCGGTCGTACCGCCATGCGCGCCGACATCAGCGTGCACGAACCGCGCACTCCACAAGACAACGACACCGCGTTCGCCTTCTCCATGGAAGGTTACTCGGGTTCGGTCGAGCCCCGTCAGCAGGTGCCGTTTGCCTGGTCGCCGGGCTGGAACTCGCCACAGGCCTGGAACAAGTTCCAGGACGAAGTCGGTGGGCATATCCGCGCTGGCGACCCGGGCACCCGCCTGATCGAAACCCAGGGCGACTCGCTGAACTGGTTCGCGGCGGTCCCGCGTCCGTTCAACCCGGCCCAGGGCACCTGGCAGGTTGTGCCGTTCTTCCACCTGTTCGGCAGCGAAGAGACCTCTTCCAAGGCCGCACCGGTACAAGAGCGCATTCCCGAAGCCTACGTGTCCTTGGCCAAGTCCGAAGCCGACCGCCTGGGCGTCAACGACGGTGCCCTGCTCAGCGTGAGCGTGGGCGGCCAGACCCTGCGTCTGCCGCTGCGCATCAACGAAGCGTTGGGCGCCGGCCTGGTTGCACTGCCTAAAGGCCTCGCCGGTATCCCACCTGCGATCTTTGGCAAAACCGTTGACGGTCTGCAGGAGGCAGCGCAATGACCTGGTTCACCCCTGAAGTGATCGACGTGATCATCTCGGTCGTCAAGGCCATCGTGATCCTGTTGGCCGTGGTCGTCGCGGGCGCCCTGCTCAGCTTCGTCGAACGTCGCCTGCTGGGCTGGTGGCAGGACCGTTACGGTCCGAACCGCGTTGGCCCGTTCGGTATGTTCCAGATCGCTGCCGACATGCTGAAGATGTTCTTCAAGGAAGACTGGACCCCGCCGTTTGCCGACAAGGTGATCTTCACCCTGGCACCCGTCGTGGCCATGAGCGCCTTGCTGATCGCCTTCGCGGTCATCCCGATCACCCCGACCTGGGGCGTGGCGGACCTGAACATCGGCTTGCTGTTCTTCTTCGCCATGGCCGGTTTGTCGGTCTATGCGGTGCTGTTCGCCGGTTGGTCGAGCAACAACAAGTTCGCCCTGCTGGGCAGCTTGCGGGCCTCGGCCCAGACCGTGTCCTACGAAGTGTTCATGGGCCTCGCGCTGATGGGCATCGTGGTGCAGGTCGGCTCGTTCAACATGCGCGACATCGTCGAGTACCAGGCGCAGAACCTGTGGTTCATCATTCCGCAGTTCTTCGGCTTCTGTACCTTCTTCATCGCCGGCGTCGCCGTGACTCACCGTCACCCGTTCGACCAGCCGGAAGCGGAACAGGAACTGGCCGACGGTTACCACATTGAATACGCCGGCATGAAATGGGGCATGTTCTTCGTCGGTGAGTACATCGGCATCATCTTGATCTCGGCCCTGCTGGTCACGCTGTTCTTCGGCGGCTGGCACGGTCCATTCGGCATCCTGCCGCAGCTGGCGTTCTTCTGGTTCTTCCTGAAGACCGCGTTCTTCATCATGCTGTTTATCCTGCTGCGCGCTTCCATTCCGCGTCCACGGTATGACCAGGTGATGGATTTCAGCTGGCGTTTCTGCCTGCCGCTGACCCTGATCAATTTGCTGGTGACTGCTGCCGTTGTGTTGTTGAACACGCCAGCGGGCGCGGTTCAGTGAGGATTTGACCCATGTTCAAATATATTGGCGACATCGTTAAGGGTACCGGTACCCAGTTGCGAAGCCTGGTGATGGTTTTCGGCCATGGCTTCCGCAAACGCGACACCCTGCAATACCCGGAAGAAGCGGTGTACCTGCCGCCGCGCTATCGCGGCCGCATCGTGCTGACCCGCGACCCCGATGGCGAAGAGCGTTGCGTAGCCTGCAACCTGTGCGCCGTGGCGTGCCCGGTGGGTTGCATCTCCCTGCAGAAAGCTGAAACCGAAGACGGTCGCTGGTACCCGGACTTCTTCCGCATCAACTTCTCGCGCTGCATTTTCTGCGGCCTCTGCGAGGAAGCTTGCCCGACCACCGCGATCCAGCTCACACCGGATTTCGAGATGGCCGAGTTCAAACGTCAGGACCTGGTGTACGAGAAAGAAGATCTGCTGATCTCTGGTCCCGGTAAAAACCCTGATTACAACTTCTATCGTGTTGCAGGTATGGCCGTTGCCGGTAAGCCGAAAGGCGCCGCACAAAACGAAGCCGAGCCGATCAACGTGAAGAGCTTGCTGCCTTAAGGAAGAAAGATGGAATTCGCTTTCTATTTCGCATCGGGTATTGCAGTGGTGTCCACGCTTCGCGTGATCACCAACACCAACCCCGTGCACGCCCTGCTCTACCTGATCATTTCGCTGATCGCCGTGGCCATGACCTTCTTCAGCCTCGGCGCGCCGTTCGCCGGTGTACTCGAAGTGATCGCCTACGCCGGCGCCATCATGGTGCTGTTCGTGTTTGTGGTGATGATGCTCAACCTCGGGCCGGCCTCGGTCGCCCAGGAACGCGTCTGGCTCAAGCCCGGCATCTGGCTCGGCCCGGTTGTCCTCGCAGCGCTGCTGCTGGGTGAACTGCTGTATGTGCTGTTCGCTCACCAGAGCGGCCAGGCCATCGGCCACACCACCGTGGACGCGAAAGCCGTGGGCATCAGCCTGTTCGGTCCGTACCTGCTGGTGGTCGAACTGGCTTCGATGCTGCTGCTCGCCGCAGCCATCACCGCCTTCCACTTGGGCCGCAACGAAGCCAAGGAGCAATGACGATGCCTGCTATCCCTTTGGAGCATGGTCTGGCGGTCGCCGGCATCCTGTTCTGCCTTGGCCTGGTCGGCCTGATGGTTCGCCGTAACATTCTGTTCGTGTTGATGAGCCTGGAAATCATGATGAACGCTGCGGCACTGGCGTTCATCGTTGCGGGTGCACGTTGGGGCCAGCCGGATGGACAAGTCATGTTCATCCTGGTGATCAGCCTGGCAGCCGCCGAGGCCAGTATCGGCCTGGCGATCCTGCTGCAACTGTATCGTCGCTTCCACACGCTTGATATCGACGCTGCCAGTGAGATGCGCGGATGAACATGATCTTTCTGACTTTCGTATTTCCCCTGATCGGTTTCCTGCTGCTGTCGTTCTCTCGCGGACGCTGGTCGGAAAACCTTTCTGCCCTGATCGGTGTGGGCTCCATTGGCCTGTCGGCCATTGTCGCCGCCTACGTCATCTGGCAATTCAACGTGGCGCCGCCGGAAGGTGGTCACTACACCCTGGTGCTGTGGCAGTGGATGTCGGTGGAAGGCTTCAAGCCTAACTTCGCCCTCTACGTCGACGGCCTGTCGATCACCATGCTCGGCGTGGTGGTGGGCGTGGGCTTCCTGATCCACCTGTTCGCGTCCTGGTACATGCGCGGTGAAGCGGGCTACTCGCGCTTCTTCTCGTACACCAACCTGTTTATCGCCAGCATGCTGTTCCTGGTGCTCGGCGATAACCTGTTGTTCCTGTACTTCGGTTGGGAAGGCGTGGGCCTGTGCTCGTACCTGTTGATCGGTTTCTACTACAGCAACCGCAACAACGGTAACGCGGCACTCAAGGCGTTTATCGTCACCCGGATCGGCGACGTGTTCATGGCCATCGGCCTGTTCATCCTGTTCCAACAGGTGGGCACGCTGAACATCCAGGAACTGCTGGTGCTGGCACCGCAGAAATTCCAGGTCGGCGACTTCTGGATCACCCTGGCGACCCTGATGCTGCTGGGCGGCGCCGTGGGTAAGTCCGCGCAACTGCCGCTGCAAACCTGGCTGGCGGATGCGATGGCCGGTCCTACCCCGGTGTCGGCACTGATCCACGCCGCCACCATGGTCACCGCCGGTGTCTACCTGATCGCCCGTACCCACGGCCTGTTCACCCTGGCGCCGGACATCCTGCACCTGGTGGGCGTGGTCGGCGGCGTGACCCTGGTACTGGCCGGCTTCGCCGCGCTGGTGCAGACCGACATCAAGCGTATCCTCGCTTACTCGACCATGAGCCAGATCGGCTATATGTTCCTGGCCCTGGGCGTCGGCGCCTGGGACGCGGCGATCTTCCACCTGATGACCCACGCGTTCTTCAAGGCCCTGCTGTTCCTGGCCTCCGGCGCGGTGATCGTTGCCTGCCACCACGAGCAGAACATCTTCAAGATGGGCGGCTTGTGGAAGAAACTGCCACTGGCCTACGCCAGCTTCATCGTCGGTGGTGCCGCCCTGGCAGCCCTGCCGCTGGTGACCGCCGGTTTCTACTCCAAAGACGAAATCCTCTGGGAAGCCTTTGCCAGCGGTAACCAGAACCTGCTGTACGCAGGCCTGGTGGGTGCGTTCATGACCTCGCTGTACACCTTCCGCCTGATCTTCATCACCTTCCACGGTGAAGCCAAGACCGAAGCCCACGCAGGCCATGGCATTTCCCACTGGTTGCCCCTGTCGGTGTTGATCATCCTGTCGACCTTCATCGGCGCCCTGATCACCCCGCCACTGGCCGGTGTACTGCCGGAAAGCGCCGGCCATGCCGGCGGCGCCGCCAAGCACAGCCTGGAAATCGCCTCGGGCGCCATTGCCATCGCCGGTATCCTGCTGGCGGCCATGCTGTTCCTCGGCAAGCGTCGCTTCGTGACCGCCGTGGCCAACAGTGGCGTTGGCCGTTTCCTCTCGGCCTGGTGGTTCGCTGCCTGGGGCTTCGACTGGATCTACGACAAACTGTTCGTCAAGCCATACCTGGCCATCAGTCATGTACTGCGTAAAGACCCGCTCGACCAGACCATCGGTTTGATCCCGCGCGCTGCCAAAGGCGGTCACACCGCCCTGAGCCGTACCGAGACTGGTCAATTGCGTTGGTATGCAGCTTCCATGGCTGCTGGTGCCGTGCTGGTGATCGGCGCCATCGTCGTGGTAGCGGTCTGACTATGTTTAAGTGCACTGCGTACTTTGCGAACTTGCGAAAGGAAACGAGCCCGTCATGATTCTGCCCTGGCTAATCCTGATCCCCTTTATCGGCGGCCTGCTCTGCTGGATGGGTGAACGCTTCGGCGCCACCCTCCCCCGCTGGATTGCGTTGCTGACCATGTCCCTGGAACTCGCGCTCGGCCTCTGGCTGTGGGCCCATGGCGACTATTCATTTGCTCCGGCACCGGGTGTCGATCCGACGTTCGCGCTTGAATTCAAGCACGTGTGGATCCAGCGCTTCGGCATCAACGTGCACCTGGCCCTCGATGGCCTGTCGCTGTTGATGATCCTGCTGACCGGCCTGCTGGGTATCCTCTCGGTACTCTGCTCCTGGAAAGAGATCCAGCGTCACGTGGGCTTCTTCCACCTGAACCTGATGTGGATCCTGGGCGGCGTTGTCGGCGTGTTCCTCGCCCTCGACCTGTTCATGTTCTTCTTCTTCTGGGAAATGATGCTGGTGCCGATGTACTTCCTCATCGCGCTCTGGGGTCACAGTTCTTCGGACGGCAAGAAAACCCGGATCTACGCGGCGACCAAGTTCTTCATCTTCACCCAGGCTTCCGGCCTGATCATGTTGGTGGCGATCCTGGGCCTGGTACTGGTCAACTTCAACAGCACGGGCGTGATTACCTTCAACTACGCCGACCTGTTGAAAACCAAGATGTCCCTGACCACCGAGTACATCCTGATGCTGGGCTTCTTCATCGCCTTCGCGGTGAAGCTGCCGGTGGTGCCGTTCCACTCCTGGCTGCCTGACGCGCACGCCCAGGCGCCGACCGCCGGTTCGGTTGACCTGGCCGGTATCCTGCTGAAGACGGCGGCCTACGGCCTGCTGCGTTTCGCCCTGCCGCTGTTCCCGAACGCCTCGGCCGAGTTCGCGCCGATTGCCATGACCCTCGGTCTGATCGGGATCTTCTACGGTGCCTTCCTGGCGTTCGCGCAAACCGACATCAAACGCCTGATCGCCTTCTCGTCCGTTTCCCACATGGGCTTCGTACTGATCGGCATCTACTCCGGCAGCCAGCTGGCGTTGCAAGGCGCAGTGATCCAGATGTTGGCCCACGGTGTCTCGGCCGCCGCACTCTTTATCCTGAGTGGCCAGTTGTACGAGCGCCTGCACACCCGTGACATGCGTGAGATGGGTGGCGTGTGGTCGCGCATCGCGTACCTGCCGGCGATCAGCCTGTTCTTCGCCGCCGCTTCCCTGGGCTTGCCGGGTACCGGTAACTTCATCGGCGAGTTCCTGATCCTGATGGGTACCTTCGTGCAAACGCCGTGGATCAGCGCCATTGCTACGTCCGGCCTGGTATTCGGTTCGGTCTACTCGCTGATCATGATCCACCGCGCCTACTTCGGCCCGGCCAAGTCCGACGCCGTCCTGAAAGGGATGGATGCTCGTGAACTGATCATGGTGCTCGGCCTTGCGGTATTGCTGATCTACATCGGCGTGTACCCGCAACCGTTCCTGGACACTTCTGCCGCGACGATGCATGGCGTGCAGCAGTGGTTCGGCACCGCCTTCTCTCAACTCGCTTCGGCCCGGTAAGAGCGCTATGGAATTCACGATCCAACACTTTATCGCGCTTGCGCCGCTGCTGATCACCAGCCTCACCATCGTGGTGGTGATGCTGGCGATCGCCTGGCGCCGCAATCACTCACAAACGTTCCTGCTGTCCTGCGCCGGTCTGAACCTGGCCTTGCTGTCGATTATCCCGGCACTCAAGGTCGCGCCACTGGCGGTGACCCCGCTGATGATGGTCGATGACTTTGCGCTGCTGTATATCGCGCTGATCCTCGTCGCCACCCTCGCCTGCGTCACCCTCGCCCACGCCTACCTCGGCGAAGGCGGCACCGGCTACCCGGGCAACCGCGAAGAGCTGTACCTGCTGATCCTGCTGGCTGCGGCCGGCGGTATCGTGCTGGTCAGCGCGCAGCACCTGGCCGGCTTGTTCATCGGCCTGGAACTGCTGTCGATCCCGACCTACGGCCTGGTGGCCTATGCCTTCTTCAACAAGCGCTCCCTGGAAGCCGGCATCAAGTACATGGTGCTGTCGGCCGCCGGTTCCGCGTTCCTGTTGTTCGGCATGGCCCTGCTCTACGCCGAAGCCGGCAGCCTGAGCTTCACCGGTATCGGCCACGCCCTGGCCGCCACCAACAGCCCCGCGCCGATTGCCCAACTGGGCCTGGCGATGATGCTGATCGGCCTGGCGTTCAAGCTGTCGCTGGTGCCGTTCCACCTGTGGACCCCGGACGTGTACGAAGGCGCCCCGGCGCCGGTGGCGGCGTTCCTGGCGACCGCGTCCAAGGTTGCGGTGTTTGCGGTGATGGTGCGTCTGTTCCAGATCTCGCCTGCCGCCAACACCGGCGTGCTGAGCAACGTGCTGACCGTGATCGCCATCGCGTCGATCCTGTTCGGTAACCTGCTGGCGCTGACCCAGAACAACCTCAAGCGTCTGCTGGGTTACTCGTCCATCGCTCACTTCGGCTACCTGCTGATCGCCCTGGTGGCGAGCAAAGGCCTGGCCGTGGAAGCCATCGGCGTGTACCTGGTCACCTACGTGATCACCAGCCTGGGCGCGTTCGGCGTGATCACCTTGATGTCCTCGCCTTACAAAGGCCGTGACGCCGACGCCCTGTACGAGTATCGCGGCCTGTTCTGGCGCCGTCCGTACCTGACCGCCGTACTCACCGTGATGATGCTGTCCCTGGCTGGTATCCCGCTCACCGCAGGCTTCATCGGCAAGTTCTACATCGTCGCTACCGGTGTCGAAGCCCACGAGTGGTGGCTGGTTGCGTCCCTGGTGCTGGGCAGTGCCATCGGGGTGTTCTACTACCTGCGCGTGATGGTCACCCTGTACCTGATCGAGCCAAACCTGCGCCGTGTGGATGCCGAGCTGCACTGGGAACAGAAAGCCGGTGGCGTGATGCTGCTGGCCATCGCCCTGCTCGCCTTCTTCCTGGGCGTGTACCCACAACCGTTGCTCACCCTGGTGCAGCACGCGGTGCTGGGCGTTTGATCGGTTAGTCGATGCGGTAAACAAAACGGCGCCTTCGGGCGCCGTTTTTGCATTTCCAGGGCAGCCCCCACCGTCAGTCGCGAATAGCCCAGAACTGTATGACCAACCCCGGGAATGCCCCCGGCACATGCAGGGCAAAGCCGGCCGACTGGCTGAGCAACTGCCAATACTCGCTGGCGCGATCCAGTTCGAAATAAGTGACGCCTGCGTGGAACGGCAATTGCCGTGGTGCGGCCGTCAGCGCGAGCAAACCGATCCCCGGCAGCTGCAGGTTGACCAGGTCACGGATCTTCTCCACCGAGCCGATCTTGACCCGACGTGGAAAGCTGTCGCGCAGGCTTTCGGCAGGCACCTGCGCCTGCACCGCCAGGATGAAGGTGGCCGAACTCAGCAGCGCCTTGTCCGGTAATGCCGCCACGCGTATCCCGAACTGACGTTCTTCCAATGGGATGGCAATGGCACGCACATCCATGATGATCGACAGCGTACGGCGCAGGTCGTCCATCACTGGGGCAAAGGTTTCAGCAAGCGCGGTATGACGATAGACCGGGTACGTCGCCGCGCGTTTATCGGCGCCGGTAAACGTTGCCAACTCCCCGGCCAGGCTTGCGAGGTCGCGGTATAGCTGCTCGGGGTGCAGGCCAGTCATAAGCGACAAGTGGCGCACCAACGGCACGCTGCGATTAAGGACCTGTAGCAACAGGAGATCGGCGATGTGCTTCTCCCCACTGCCATCGGCGCCAATCAGGCGCATGGCCAGGGCATCGACCCGTTGCTGCAACAGCCCCAACAGCTCATCAACGCACCTTCCCAGAGGCTCGGCGGCGCGAATATCCAGGCACGGCGGGCAGTAATCGCGGTCAAGCAGCACACTGTTATCCGCGCGTTTCTCCACCACTCGAGCGATGCCCAGGGTGGTATGGGCGTCGGCCACATCACCTGCAAATGCCAGGCGCAATCGCAGTTTACCGATGCTCATCAGCGCACTGGTGTCGAGGCCGTTGCTGTCCCACACTTCGTATTCAACGCTGCGATGGCGGGCGAAATTTTCCCAACCGGGATCATCGTCCACTTCCACCCTGCCGGGACGCCAGCTGGGCAGAGCCAGCACCACATTCAAGTCACGGGCGTCTGCAGGGATGTCCAGGGGCAGCGGCATCTCATCGGTAAACGGCAGGCCCATGGGCGTGCCGTCCGGGAATACACCGTCACAGGACAGCAAGGCCAGTTTGCCCAAGGCCAGTTGCTGCCGGTCAATTTCAAGTGTGGAAAAGCCCCACGCATAAGCGCGCAATCGACTGACCCGTGCTTCCAGTTGGGCCTGCAGGAAACGGTCGTGTTGTTGCAGATGCTGGGGTTGTAACAGCATGCCTTCAGACCAGATTACTTTGTTATTCCAAGCCATAAGATTCCCACTTGTGCAGACGTGCCAGCGGCAGGACGTTACTTGCCATCATCGGCTTCCTTGGGCAGTTGCGGTACGCCGGCAGGTCCGGTGGCCGCCGACTGCGCCGCCGCCGTGCCGGCAATAGCGGCCGCTGGCGAGGGCACGGGGGCGACCGAGGCGAGGATCGCGCCCGGGGTGATGTTGAGGCAGGTCGAGCCGACTTTCAGGGTGATGCCCGCGCCAGCCTCGATCACCACGTTCATGCCGCCGTTGATATGCACATCGGTCCCGGCACTGACACCTGTCTTCAACGTGCCCGCGAGGATCAGCTCGGTGCCGGCGCTCATCGACAGCGCGCCCTCGGTGTTTTCGTTGCGATCACCGCCGACCGAGGAGTGCCGGTCACCGCCGACCTTCTCGCACAGGTCCTTGTCGACCTTGGTATGACGGTCGCCGCCCACCCACTCCAGGGAATCCTCGAGCACACGCTGATCGAGGTTCTTCTGCGCGTGCAGGAACACCTGTTCCGCACCTTTCTTGTCGTCGAAACGCAGCTCGTTGTAGCCACCGCCGCCCTTGGACGAATGACTCATGATCGTCGAGCGCGTGGCATGCTCCGGCAAGGCATACGGCGGCAGGGTGTCGGCGTTATAGACGCTGCCGGTGACCAGCGGCCGGTCGGGGTCGCCTTCCAGGAAGCTGACCACCACCTCCTGGCCGATTCGCGGGAGATACAGGCTGCCCCAGCGCTTGCCGGCCCAGCCCTGGGCCACGCGAATCCAGCACGAACTGTTTTCGTCGCGCTGGCCCTCGCGGTCCCAGTGGAATTGCACCTTGATGCGCCCGTACTTGTCGGTCCAGATCTCCTCGCCCTGTTTACCCACCACAATGGCCGTCTGCGGGCCGTGCATCAGCGGCTTGCGCGCCAGGCACGGCGCGCGGAATTGTTGTTGGCACGACAGCGCAACGAACTCACAGGTCAATACCGGTGCGGGATGCTCCGCGGGTGTCGGTTCATAGGTGTCTGATGACAAGCTATAGCGCGCCTCCAGCAACAGAAACTGCGCGTTCTGCTCGCTGCGCGGGTGCTCCGCCAGAGTCATTAACGCCCCCGGAAACAGGCCGCGCGCATGGGTGGCAGCGGTGACGCGCCAGGTACCTAGCTGCTGGGATTCGAGCAGGGTGCGTGCATAGGTTTCGCCGTGCTTGCGCTCGGTGTACTTGCCCGGATAGTCATAATGCTCATGGTGCGACTGCGGATAACCGCCGGCCAGGGCCGACTTGGCAAGCAGGTTGGCAGCAGGCCTCTCAAAGTCGAAATCCTGCAGCGTGTAGCCTCCTGGCTGCACCTGGCCGCCCACGCGCCAGGCATAAATCACCTCGCTGTCGCGGATGGCAGGGTCGTCGGTCGGCATGAAGCGCACCTGCGCGTACCCCGGCGCCGGCGCGTGCGCCCCATAGGAATCGGCCAGCACCAAGGTGTGACGCCCGGCCGTACTTTTGAAGAAGTAGTAGATGCCCTCCTGTTCCATCAGCCGGCTGACGAAGTTGAAATCGCTCTCGCGGTACTGCACGCAGTAGTTCAGCGCGGGGTAGCTGCCGCTCAGGCCCGAGGTGTCGACGTCGGCGATGCTATAGGGTGCGAACACCTGCTTGAGGATCTCCGGCACGCTCAGGGCCTGGAATATCCGACAGTCGCTGGCCAACGTCAGGAACCACAACCAAGGGCGCAATACCGCCTTATAGGTGGCATAGCGGCCTTGGCGACCGGTCAACCAAAAGTGGCTGACGTGCCCGCTGAAGTAGCGGCTGCCACCCTTGGGCAGGTTCACCGCCACGGTCATCGGGGTCGCCAGCAAGTCATCGATGTTCACGTCGACGCGTTCACTGTACAGCTCAAGCGTGTACTCGCTGAGTTGGGACAGCCCTTCGAACGCCTGCATGCGCCGAAACAGCAGCACATCGACAGGCAATACGCTGGTGAGCTGGATTTCGCGGTGGCGTTGAGTCGTCGCCATAGTCGTTCTACCTACAAAGCAATTGGAAAAAAGCTGCCCAGGACCGCCAGGCGAACGGATGGGCTCCACTCACAGGGCACAGCGATGGCAGATGAGGCGTTGATTAGCGACCGCCGGTTTTATGTCCCCATCTGCACCAGGCAATGCTCATCAAACTTGAGTTCCTTCCTCACACCCGCTCCCGACAGGTAATTGAGGTAATGCGTGTAGAGCTGTTTGAAAAAATCCGACGCGCGATCAGCGTGGATTAGGTACTCACCTGAATTGGCATCAAAGAAACGCAAGTGTTTACTGTTGGCGTGGAACGCGCACATGTGGCTCGCCCCACCGCACTCGAAGGTCATTTGCCATACGTAGTAGCCGGGCTGCGTGTTCTTTACATGCTGCACGAGCGTCTTCAACCCTTCACGTCCCCGGGCTTCTATCGACGACGTGCTCGATCGGCCGCAGATGTTCGGCAAGTTGATCTGAATGCGGCGTGTGTTATCCAGGGTCAAGGTCGTGTTGAAGGCGCTGCAATGGCGTTCGATAAGAAACCAGGTATCGCCCCGGCTCAAAAAAGCGCATCGCCCGGTCGCAGACTCTGCGGGAAACTGAAGATGCCGGCTCAACCAGACGAAGCTCAGTCCGACGCAGGCTCCGCCGGCCAGGCTGGGGATGGCCCTCAGGCGGGGATTTTTTTCCAATTGCGCACGCTGCTTGAACTTCGCGACGCGGTGCCACTTCATTGTGAGGGGCGTCTTCCAAGCGATATAAGGCATTTTTACTCCTGCTCCGTAAACACATAAATAAATTCGCTGTCCTCAACACGCACCTGCACCTGACTCGCGGGGGAACCCAGCAACAAGCGGTTGAGAAACTCACGACTGATCGCTGGCAACATCGAATGAGTCAGGATTGCGTCGATCATCCGCCCACCGCTCTCCAGCTCGGTGCAGCGGCTGGCGATCAACTGCACCACGTCATCGCTGTAGGTGAATGGGATCTTGTGGCCTTCGGCAATGCGCTTCGCGATGCGGCCCAGTTGCAGCCGAATAATGCGAGCGAGCATGGCGTCGCTCAGGGGGTAATACGGGACCACGACCAGGCGCCCGAGCAGGGCCGGCGGGAACACCTCCAGCAGCGGCTTGCGCAGAGCCTTGGCTATCGCGTCCGGCGCAGGCAGGGTGTGCGGATCACGGCACAGGTGGCTGATCAGGTCGGTGCCGGTGTTGGTGGTGAGCAGGATCAGGGTGTTCTTGAAGTCGATGATTCGACCTTCGCCGTCCTCCATCCAGCCCTTGTCGAACACCTGGAAAAACACCTCGTGCACATCCGGGTGGGCCTTCTCCACTTCGTCCAGCAGCACCACGCTGTAGGGTTTGCGCCGCACGGCCTCGGTGAGCACGCCGCCTTCGCCGTACCCCACGTAACCGGGCGGTGCACCCTTGAGGGTGGAGACGCTATGGGCTTCCTGGTACTCGCTCATATTGAGGGTGATGACGTTCTGCTCGCCGCCATACAACGCCTCCGCAAGAGCCAGGGCCGTCTCGGTCTTGCCGACCCCGGAGGTACCGGCGAGCATGAACACACCGACCGGTTTGCCAGGGTTGTCGAGGCCGGCGCGCGACGTCTGGATGCGCCGCGCGATCATCTCCAGCCCATGGTCCTGGCCGACGATGCGCTGGCCCAGGCGTTCTGCCAGGCACAGCACGGTTGCG
Organism: Pseudomonas sp. SB113; assembly: GCF_040754745.1. Taxonomy (NCBI): domain Bacteria; kingdom Pseudomonadati; phylum Pseudomonadota; class Gammaproteobacteria; order Pseudomonadales; family Pseudomonadaceae; genus Pseudomonas; species Pseudomonas sp. SB113. The sequence continues at coordinate 172,334 of NZ_JBFMHW010000008.1, read as the reverse complement.
ATTTCGTCCTTGACCATGCGCCCCACAGGAATGCCGGTCCAGTCCTGCACCACGGCGGCCACCGTGTGTTCGTCGACGTTGATCAGCACCAGCGGGTGCTCGCCTTGCAAAGCCGCCAGTTGCTGCTGCAATTGGCGCAGCTCCACCAGGCCGGCTGCGCGGTCGGCTGACTCGGCAAGTTGGCTGCGCAGGCGCTGGATCTGCTCCACCAAGGCCAGCTCGTTGGCCCAACGCCCTTGCACCGTATCCAGGCGCTCGCGCTCGGTCGCCAGCAACGCCTGGACCGACGCTGGACGGCTGGCGGTGTCCACGCCAATAGCGGTTTCACGCCCGATGATCCCGAGTTCGGTTTCCAGGGATTCGATACGCCGGCGACTGTCATCCACTTCAGCCGGGGTGGCGTGCAGGCTGACGGCGACGCGGGCGCAGGCGGTGTCGATCAGGCTGACCGCCTTGTCGGGCAGCTGGCGCGCCGGGATATACCGGTTGGACAGGCGCACCGCCGCTTCCAGCGCCGAATCGAGGATATGCACCTGATGGTGCGCCTGCAGGGTGTCGGCCAGGCCACGCAACATCAGCAGCGCGCGGCTTTCATCCGGTTCATCGACCTGCACAGTCTGGAAGCGCCGACTCAGCGCCGGGTCTTTTTCGATGTGTTTTTTGTACTCGCTGAAGGTGGTTGCGCCCAGGGTACGCAAGCTGCCACGGGCCAGCGCCGGCTTGAGCAGATTGGCGGCGTCGCCAGTCCCGGCGGCGCCACCCGCACCGACCAGGGTGTGGGTTTCATCGATGAACAGCACCACCGGTTGTTCGCTGGCCTGAACCTCTTCGATGACCGAGCGCAGGCGCTGTTCAAACTCACCTTTCATGCTCGCGCCGGCCTGCAACAAGCCAACATCGAGGGCAAGCAATTGCACGTCCTTGAGGCTCGGCGGCACATCGCCGCGGGCAATGCGCTGGGCGAACCCTTCCGCCACGGCGGTTTTGCCCACGCCCGCCTCGCCCACCAGCAACGGGTTGTTCTGGCGACGCCGCAGCAAGATGTCGATGACCTGCCGGATCTCCTCATCGCGCCCGACGATGGGGTCCAGGGTGTTCTGGCGCGCCTGCTCGGTCAGGTCGACGGTGAAGCGCTGCAAGGCGTGCAACCGGCCGGGTGCCAGTGCGCCAACCTCCTCGCCCGGTACCTGATAGCCATCGCTGGCCGTCATCTGCGCCTCAGGCGAGCCCTGGAGCAGTGCGCCAAACTGCACGCTGAGGTCTTCGCCACTGACCTTGCTGAACTCACGGGACACACCATACAAACCGTTGCGCAACGCCGGGGTTTTCAGCAGCGCCAGCAGCAAGTGCCCAGAACGCACCTGGGACTCGCCCAGCATCAAGGTGGCGTAGACCCAGGCACGCTCGACGGTTTCCTCGACCTGGGAAGACAGGTCCGTGACCGACGTCGAACCGCGTGGCAAACGGTCGAGGGCGGCGGTGAGATCACGCTCCAGCACCGCCGCATCGATGCCGTAATGGCGGGTCAGGCGCAGCAGGTCCGAGTCGCTCAATTGCAGCAGTTGTTGCAACCAGTGCACCAGCTCCACATAGGGATTGCCCCGCAGCTTGCAGAATACGGTGCTGCTTTCAATCGCCCGGTAGCACAGGCGGTTGAGCTTGCCGAAAAGCGCGACGCGACTGATATCAGCCATGGGCAGGTCCTTGAGAAGACGATGAAGTTCGAGGATTGATCAGCAACTGCCGATCATCCTGCTCGGGCACCTTGCTGCTCAGCCAACTGGTCCAGCCCAATGGCGTGACCCCCAGGCGAAAGCGAGGCCGGTGGTGTTTCTTGACGATCAGGTTGATGTCCCAATCCATCGCCAGGCCGACGTACTGGCGCACCCAGTCCTGCACGCGTTGCAGGCTGTCACCACCGGGCAGCAGGCGGCGGGTTTGCGCCAGGTCCAGGGGGCCGATCAGCAGGCGAAACTTGTGCTGGGCATTCCAGACCTTCCTGCCCAGCACCGTGGCCTGGCCAAGCACGGCCGCATCGGGGCCGCTGCGCAAGGCGCACAGGCCGTCGCTGGGCAAGCTCATCCAGTGGCCGACAAATTGCTCGACCTGCACAGGCACGCCGAGGTAGTCGCCCAGCAATGCCGCCAGGCCCTCGGCATTGCGCGTCTGCGGCCCCAGGCGTCCGGCAAAATGCAGCTTGGCGACGTCCGCCACGCTGTCGCGCGCCTGCAGCGAGGGCATGCCGATACCGATCAATGCGCCCAAATAGCCGGCAAAGCGATCCGCCCCCGGCCGGTCCAGGCTCACCGTCGGTTGGGCACTCGCCCAGGCGCGGTAGAACAGGCTGATCATGCGGTGATGGAACACATCGCAAAACGCCGCCAGCGTGGGGTCGTTGAGGTTGCGTTGACGATCGCGGATGTATTCGGTGAGGTGAATCGGCAACGGGCCATTGGCGCCCATCAGGCCGAAGAAGTTGAGCAGCAGCTTGGGCGTGGCACCGGGTATGAGCCCCGCAATCATTGCCGGCTCGAACGCCAGCGAGGGATGCTGGCCGAAACGCACGGCCTCATCCGCCGGGCGCGTGGCCTGGCCGATGCGCGGCAGGTGCGCAAAGGCGCACTCCAATTGGCGCAAAGCCGCGTAGAAATCAAAAAGCCTCGGGTGCGCTTCAAGGGCACCGAGCAGGGTCAAAGGATCTCGCATCTGCCCACCCGCGCCGGCCACTGCATGATCACGCCACGTGCCGTGCTCATGATGCGCGTCTCGGTGAATGAGTTGAGCGATACGTACTTGGCGAAAAACTGTTCCAGTACCGAGCCCAGCACATAGGCGCCCGTGCCCTCGAAGGCCGACTCGTCCACGCTCACGCTGATCTGCAAGCCCCGCCCGTAGGTGACAGGCCCCGGCAACGGCAGGCGCCGCACGATGCTCACAGCGGTCACGGAGCGCAGGCCTTCGATCTGTTTGTGCGCGACGGCGTCGTCGACGCGGCAATACAGGCGCAACAGGTCACGCAAGGCGACGGCGCCCTGCTCGGTGTCCTGGTCCAGCAGCGACAGGTAGTTGAGGGACAAATGGCTGACCAGGCGCCACGCGGTTTCACCTTCGGCAAACGATGGCGCCGGCAGCGTCGGCCCCGCCACACATCGCACCGACTGCAGCGGCGCGGCGGATTCGCAACTGAAGTCAGTGCGACCACTGCCCACCGGCATGCTCAGCACCAGGTCGCGGTTGCTGCACAGGGCGTCGATGCCCAATTGACGCAGGTCGCTGCGATGCGGGGCTTGCTCGCCGTCCACCAGCGATAGAAACAACTCGCTGCCCACGTAGCTGGAACGCGGGCCACGACTGCGCTGCGGCTCGGACAATACCCGTGCGTCGCGCCGCACCTGGTAATACGCGCGCGGCGGCTTGCGCCCATGCAGGTCGTTGGCACGGTAGAAGGGTTCGAACGCCTGGCTGGCTTCGGCGCCGCTGCCATAGCCGGTCACGGCTTCAATCTGGTAAATCTCGTAATCCATTGGCCGCATGCGGTCCGGACTCACATGGTACTCGGAGCGTTGCTGCACCAGATGCACACGCTCGGTGCGCATCGGGAACAGGTTGATCACCGGCGTGCAATGCAGCGCAAAATTGGCCGCACTGAGGTTCTGCTCCAGCAGCGGGTCCACCTGCTTGAACAACACAATCACATCCAGTTGCCCGGCGGTGCAGCGGCGGACACTGGCCGCCAACCCCACCACATCGATGAACATGAAGCGTTGCGGCAGGGCGAAGTATTCCTGCAACAACCGATAGCCCTGGAACGCTCGTGGCCCGGGAGGCAGCAAGGCTTCGCCGTCGCTATAACCCACACTGCGGATCGCACTTTTGGGCAGGATCTGGTGCCAGTCCGCAGACGCTTGCACCGGCATCACCACCACACCGGCCGCCTGGGCCAGCAATTGCTCCAGGACACGCGAAGGCAGGGCGTCGCCACCACGGATGTGCAGCGCCAGCGTGTCGAGGGCCAGATCGCTGAACGCCAGCCCAGCCCCCACGCTCAGACGCAGGCGCAAGGCGGCCTTGACCCCGCCGAGGCGCGACAGGTCGACCCCGGCCACGTGCGTGCCGCAGGCAAAGTAACGTGCCTCGACCAACTCCACCGGCCACAGGGTCACCTCGTGCGCCGTGCGAAACTCGCAGGCGGTCTGGTCACCCTTACCCAATTGGCTGTGCAGTGCTGTGTTGCGCGGCACCTTGAAGCCTGAGACCGGGCTGCCTTCGCCCATGTCCGGCTGCAATTGCACGACCGCCATCGATGGCGTCGGTGCCAGGTAGTGTGGGTAGACCAGTTCCAGCAGGTGCTGGGTAAAGCGTGGGAATTCGGCATCGATCTTCAGTTGCACCCGTGCGGCGAGAAAGCTGAAACCCTCCAACAGCCGTTCCACATAAGGGTCGGCACAGGCATAGGTTTCCAGCCCCAGGCGCCCGGCCACCTTGGGATAGTCGCGGGCGAACTCACCGCCGACTTCGCGCAGGTGGGCCAGTTCACGTTCGTAATAGCGCAACAGTTTGGCGTTCACCGCACGTCCCTTGTCTCAATATCAAAGATCCGCGCTTCACCCGCTTCCAGGTCAAGTTCGGTCTTCAGGTACAGGCGTTCGGGCAACGGTTGGCCCCAGAGTTCGCCATGAATTTCAAAAGCCATCTGGTTCGGACTGCAGGGTGTGCCCGAGGGTGCAACCGGCACCACACGCAGGCTGTCGCGTAAAATTCGCGGTTCGAAACGCCAGATCGCCTGGCGAATGCGCCGCCCCAATGCTTCACGGTCCAGGCCGGCTGCGGTTTTTCCAGCAAGGTCGGGCAGGCCGAAATTGACCACCGATTGCTCCACCAATGGCGACTCACTCAGGTCGCGAAAGCTGCCGAGGCTGATGCTGTTGAGCAGCCATCCCAAGTCGCGCAGTACCGCCTTGCGCAAGCCGCGCATGGATAAAATGCGCTGGTCGCGAGGCTCTGCGACCTGCTCGGTGTCGTCGTCGCTCAAGCGATCGAGCAAGGACGGCTGCAAGCGTTCGAGACTGGTCAGTTCAGCCATGGCGTGAGACCTCTATCGACGGTGCGGCGGACGGGCGAACCCGTCCGTCCGCTGGCATCCGAATCAGAGTGACTGACCATCTTGCAAATTCCAGCCCCTCTCCGTAGTGGAAGTCACGGCGTCACCGCTGAAGGCGCTGAACGTGTAATTGATGGTGGTGAAGTTGATCGTGAGGTTTTCGACCGGGCGCTCGCCGTTACTGCTGACCGAGTAGGAATTGATGATCGCGCCGCCCAGGACGAGCTTGAGGTACACCTGTTGTTTTTTGTCCGAGCCGCCCGTCTGGATAAAGTCAATCTCGGCATCGCCCATGCTTATGCCGCACACGGCTTGCATAAACAGGTCGGGCGAAGCCGGGTCGGTGGCCCTGCTCAAGGACAATTCCGTGAAATTCGGGGTGCTGGGGTCACGGTCTCCGCCGCCGCTACTGCTAATTCCCCGATAGACGGCCATCTGGAGGGCGTCGACGGTGATCCAGTCCTTGTGACCGTCGACGGTAGCAGTGCCTTTGATTTTTGTGCCTTTGAAGTTCAGCAGGATCATGATGAGTACCTTTCAGGGTTGAACAGCGGGGTTATGACGCTTTGGTGGAGGGCAGCCTGGAGACCAACCGCAACGACACGGTCAACCCTTCAAGCTGGTAGTGCGGTCGCAGGAAGAATTTGGCGCTGTAAAAGCCGGGGTTACCTGCCACTTCTTCCACCACGACCTCGGCACCGGCCAACGGCTTGCGCGCTTTGTCGACATCGGTGGCGGTCGCCGGGTTGTGTTCCACGTAACGGCCGACCCAGTTGTTGAGCCAGGTCTGCATGTCGTTGCGCTCTTTGAACGAACCGACCTTGTCGCGCACGATGCACTTCAAGTAGTGAGCGAAACGGCAGGTGGCAAACAGGTACGGCAGGCGCGCGGCCAGGTTGGCGTTGGCGGTGGCATCCGGGTCGTCGTACTCCGCCGGTTTATGCAGCGACTGCGCGCCGATAAAGGCGGCCAGGTCGCTGTTTTTCTTGTGCACCAGCGGCATGAAGCCGTTTTTGGCCAGCTCCGCTTCGCGCCGGTCGCTGATGGCGATCTCGGTCGGGCAAGTCATGTCCACACCACCGTCGTCGGTCGGGAAGGTGTGCACCGGCAAGCCCTCCACGACACCACCGGATTCGATGCCGCGAATCTGCGAACACCAGCCGTAGTGCTTGAACGAACGGTTGATGTTCACGGCCATGGCGTAGGCAGCGTTGGCCCAGGTGAAATCCTTGGCGTCGGCGGCATCGGTGGTTTCTTCAAAATCGAAGTCTTCCACCGGGTTGGTCCTGGCCCCGTACGGGGCGCGCGCCAGGAAACGCGGCATGGCCAGGCCCACGTAGCGCGAGTCTTCACTGCCGCGCAAGCTGCGCCACGCCGCATGTTCCGGGGTCTGGAAGATCTTGGTCAGGTCGCGCGGGTTGGCCAGTTCCTGCCAGGACTCCATGAGCATCACACTGGGGTCGGCGGCGGTGATCAATGGGCAGTGCGCGGCGGCGCTGACGCGGGCAATCTGGGTCAACAGCTCGACGTCCGGCGCACTGTTGTTGAAGTAGTAATCGGCGACAAAGGCACCGTAGGGCTCGCCGCCGAACTGACCGTATTCCTCCTCATACAGCTTCTTGAAAATCGGGCTCTGGTCCCAGGCCACTCCTTTGAACTTGCGCAGGGTCTTGTGCACCTCGGCCTTGGAAATGTTCATCACCCGAATCTTCAGGGACTCGTCGGTCTCGGTGTTACTGACCAGGTAGTGCAAGCCGCGCCAGGCACTTTCCACGGCCTGGAATTCCTCATGGTGGAGGATATGGTTGACCTGCTCGGTGAGCTTCTGGTCGAGGCTGGCGATCAGGCCTTCAATGGTGCCCAGCACGTCATGGGACATCAGTTGCGTGCCCTGCAGCGCCTGTTCAGCCAGGGTGCGCACGGCGGTTTCCACGGCATCCCTGGCCCTGTCGGTCTTGGGCTTGAATTCTTTTTGCAGCAGGCTGGCGAAGTCGCCGGCGTCGAATGCCGTGGCCACGGTTTCCTGGGCTGGCTGTTCCGATTGCGGAGTGGACATGACGGTATCCTTGAAAAGTGGGCAACAGCGTCCCCATACCGGGGCATACGGGGCTCCGGCAGAGTCAACGGTCAGTCAGTTATTCGGGTTGCTGGGGGGCCGCGCACAGGGCTTGCATCAAGCCGGGATCGCTGAGCACGTTGGCCAGCAATTCCTCGGCTCCCACCTTGCCGTCCATATAGGTCAACAGGTTCGATAGCTGACGGCGCGCGGTCAGCAACTGGTTGAGGCTCGGCACCTTGCTGGCGATGGCGCCTGGGGTGAAGTCGTCCATGCTCTCAAAGGTGATTTCCACCGGCAGGTTGCCGTCACCCGTCAGGGTATTGGGCACCTGGAAGGCGACCCGGGGCTTCATGGACTTGAGGCGTTCGTCAAAGTTGTCGACATCGACCTCCAGGAACTTGCGCTCGGCCACCGGCGGCAACGGCTCAGCCGGTTTACCGGAGAGGTCTGAAAACACCCCCATCACAAAAGGCAATTGCACGGTTTTTTCCGCGCCGTAGATCTCCACGTCGTATTCGATCTGGACGCGGGGCGCACGATTGCGGGCGATGAACTTCTGGCTGCTTTCTTTGGCCACGGAACTGGCTCCGGTGAGTGGAGTTGAGAGATAAAGGTTCAGTTGTCGCGGGTATGGACGCCGCTGACCTGCGCCAGTTGCGCGAGACCATCGGGTGCGAGGTCTTGCAACAACTCGATGAAGTTCTTGTCGATGAGGGTCTTTGCCCGTTGCAGCAGGTACGGCACCGGGCTTGCGGGTTCGTGGGTCTGAAAATAGCTGCACAGTCGGTCGATGACCTGGCGCGCCTCTTCGCGGCTGCGGACCTCCGCGTACGGTGGCTTCGGTGCGACCACGGCTGAGGTTGCGACAGTGGCCGCAGCGGCCTCGTATGGCGCTGGATCGAGCAGGAACCGACTGACTATTTCCGCAGCTCGGCGCAGTGGTGCAGCCAAGCCACTGAGGTCGATGGCGCGCCCTACGCCGACTTTTTCCGTCAGCCACTGCTCAATCTGCACGCTGTGCGCCAACGCCTGGGTCAGTGCACTGTGAACGGCCCGCAACTGCTGCACATCGGTATCGGTAAAAGCCCCTTCGATCATCGCCAGACTCGGCTGACCGCCCTCGCCGCCAGGATCGGACATGACCAGGTCGATCAGCCTCAAGCTGACCGCGCCGATACCACGGGCGCTGATCAACGGCGCATCCAACACGTCGTGCACCAGGCCGTCGGGCGCGCACAGAAACGCGAGGATATTGATCCGCAGCAACGGGTCGTAGCCGTCATCCGGGTCGAGTCTTGGGTACAGGCCGTCCCAGCAGTTTTTCAACAGTCCCTCTACCAGTCCCAGGCCACTGGCCAGGCCAGCGAAGGCGTGCACATTGAGTTGGGCACGAGTGGCCCAGATGGCCAGGCGCAGATCGCGGCTGTGCTCCATCATTGGCAGTGCAAGGGCCATGACCCGCTTCCAGTTCGGTTCGATGGCCTGGGTGAGCGTGTCGCCGTACTGCACCTCGGGTTTACCCTGGCCCTCTTCTTCAAGTTCGAAGAATTGCGCCGAATATTCGAAGTTCTGGCCACCGCCCTCGGCCTCGCCCAGTGGCAAGGACAGTCGGGTGAAATCCAGTGATTGAACGTCGGCGGGCAACCCCATCATGTGTCCCTCGTGCAAATTGCTCGGGCGGTAGAGCAACGCGTCGGGAGGTCGAATCCAACGGCTCAGAAAAACTGAGGCGGTTGAAGCCTATCGCTATGCCTACTGCCGAAAATGTTCAGCGTGGGCGGATTTATATAGCGATACGCCTACATGCGAATGCAGGCAGTGTCATGGCAGGGCGTAGGAATAAGCTGCGAATGCAGCGTGGGTGGGTTGAAGGCGCCTATTCAAACACGCCGACGCGTGCCCTTGTGTCAGTTACCCGCCGGCAAATACCTCATCCAGCGACGGGTGCACCGGCACGCGGATACCGAAGGTGTCCCGCAGCAATGCCCTCAGTTCTTGCACGTTGTTCAGCACGCGCTTTTCGCTGGGCTGATCCAGGGCGTGGATCGCGTAATGGGCGTTGTTCAAGGTATGGCGTTTACCGGGCGCCAACAGCGCAACTTTCAATTGCCCCAGGAACGGCGAAGCCGGGTGGGTCGAGACGTACCAGTTGCCGATTTCGTAATCGATGGCCGCCTGCACTTGCAGGTCGAACACATACAAGCCACGCCACTCCCCCGAAACCTCGGCCCACAAGGTGTAGCTGCCTTCCTGCTCATTGAGTGTCAGGCGATACGGCTCATGGGCCGTGGCCTGCACGGCCTGCGTGTCCAACTGCAACGGACTGCTGGGTACCATGCCGCCAAAGCCAACGTCGGTGATATAGCGCACGCCGTCCAGGGTCACCAGGCTCAGGCGGTGGGTGCGTGCCGTACGTGCGTCCGGCGGGCCGCCCATCACCACCCGCCCGGTAATGCCGCGCGCCTCGAAGCCCAATTCCTGCAACAGCGCCAGGAACATCTGGTTCAACTCATAGCAATACCCACCGCGCCCATCGAGCAAGACTTTCTGCTCGACACTGGGCAAGTCGATCGGCACCGGCAGGCGCAGCAGGGTCGACAGGCTTTCAAAGGCGAAGGTGCATACATGACGCAGTTGCAAATCCCGCAGGGTTTGCAGGGTGGGCGGTGGCGGCGACTCGTAACCCAGGCGTTGCAGGTACAGACGGCTGTGGTTCAGGAGGGTCATGGCGCGATCCTTGAGCGCGGGAGGAATGCGTCACTATGCCGCGCAAGCATGCAGATTGTCATTTTGAATGAACCTTTTTAAACCGTTCCCTATCCATCTATAACAAGACAGGGAGGCAACATGAGTACCGCAAAAATCTACACCATCCACTACCAACTGCACGGCCAACCGAAGTCCTTCGTGGTGCGTGCCGAAGTGATGAACAACGCCGAGGCCTGGCACTGGGCGGCCGTTGACGCTGACATTGCGCATGTCAGTCGTATCGGCCGGGTTGGCCATGAGCAGGTGAAAAAAACCACCCGCCCATGGGCCGAGAAGTACGGCATTACCGAAGTCACCTGGGCACCGCCCAAATAAACAAAAGCCCCGCACAACGGCGGGGCTCAGCTTATTTTTTCAAGTCGCCCAACGGATCGTAGGGCGGCTTTTTTTTCGCTTCGTCCTTGTCCTTTTTATCCAATGGGGCGATGGCCGGACCTACCGGATCAACCTGGGGATCAGCCACATCGGGCGAGTCCGGATCAAATCCCAGCTCATCCTTGCCGCTGGCGTGTTCGTTGGAGGGGGGCCCATCCGAGCGCTTGTTCATCATGGTCTCCTGTTAGAGCGGGCGAGCTTTGTCGTGAAGGTTTTCCAGGTCTTCTTCGACGCGCTCCACATCATCCTGTTCGTCACGTTCTTTCGGGTCATTGGGGCGCAGGGCATCGTTGTCGCGCTCCTCTTCACCGGGTGTGCGATCAGGGTCGGGTGTACCGGGCGGTGGTTGCTTGTATTCGGGCATGGTGGTTCACCTCAAAGGGACTTCACCGGTTTAGAGAAACTGCTCCAGATCATGGTTCAACTTGATTGCCCCACCCCTGACCGCTGACCATGAGAAGATGCCCCCCCTACCCGCCCTGGAGACCTGGACCGGATGTTCGAACTCAAACCCTGCGACCCCGTCACCTACCGCCAACAGACCCGCCGCAGCACGCTGATCGTGGCCGTGCTGTTCATGGCCTTGGCCATGCTGCTGTCGAGCCTGGCGGTGATGCTGTTCGGCGAACCCGGCGGCGACAACTTGCGCTTCAATGTCGGCGGCGTATTCGCCGGCGTGTTGATTACCGTCGCCCTGGTGCGCGGCCCGTTCTGGACCCAACCGTGGCTGGCGTCGGCCGTGTATGGCTGGCAGCTCAAGCGCAACCTGATGCGCGTGACCAATGTGATGCACACCGTCACCGAGCGTGTGCAGGCGAATGATCCGACGGCCATGAAGGTGCTGCGCTTCTATCACCTGGGGCTGACGCAGATGCACGCCCTGGACGCCAATTCCAGCGCCCAGGCGCAGTTGGTCGGCGAAATGGACGCGCATAAGAACACGATGCAGGCACTGGGGATCGACACCGAGCAAACCCGCTTTGATCCCACCTGGCTGGAAGGTTTGAAAAGCGCGTAAGTCAGTCTGCAGCCACGCGTGTGCGCCAGCAAAACACTGCACTCAGCGCAATCGCCGCGCCTGCCACGCCAAACACCAGGGGTGCCGAGGCCACCGGCAACAGCAGGCCCGCCAGCAGCGGCCCGAGGCCTGCGCCGATGTCACGCCATACCGCATTGGAGGCCAGGGCCGACACCCGCATCGAACCGGGGTTGCGCTCGGCGACCAAAGTGGTCACCAGCGGCAGTTGCAACGCGCGCAGCACCAACACCGCTGCCGCGCCGACAATCACCCAGTAACTGCCGAACGCCATCAAGGCCAAGGCACTCAGGAACGAAAACAGCAACAACATCGAGGTGGCGCCAAAGCGTTGCGCCGCGCGGCCGCCCAACGGACTCAGGAGCATTTCCGAGACATAACGCAGCGCCATCAAGCCGCCAGCAATCAGCACCGCATCGCCGCCGAGCAGCTTCTGCGCCTGGATCGACAGGCCGAAAATAAACAGTCCGTCCAGCGCCACGCCTTCGATAAACGACCACATCGCCACGCTGTCGGGCCACTTGAAGCGGCGCCCGGGAGTGCTGTGCAAATCATGCCCGGCGCTGGGCAGGCTGCGCGCCATCCACAGCCCCAGCAGGCAACAGCCGGCGAGGATCACAAAGATCGGACGTGGCCCGGCCCATAGCGTCAGCCAGCCACCGAACGGTAACGCCAGCATCGGCCCCCAGGCGATCAAGGCCCGCGAACGCCCGGCCCGGCGCGCGGCGCCCTCGGGCTCGGAGGTGGCCAATACTTGGGTCGACAGGTTCAACGCAGCGAAACACAGGCCCCACACCAGCCGCAGTCCCAACAGTGCGGCAAAGCCCGACAGCACCGAATTGCCCAGGGCGCACAGCGTTGCGGCGCCGGCGGCGATCATGCAGGTCAGGCGATCACCGTTGCGCGCATAGAAATTCAACACATGCCGGTAACCGAAAATCCGCACCAGGCGGTTGGCCGCCAGCAACACCCCGGCCTGGGCCAGCGTGATGCCGAAGGCCTGGGACTCCATGGGCAGCAGCAGATAGAGCAACACGTCACTGGGCAGGCATAAAGCCAGGGTCAACGCAGCGCGGCGGGAATGGGTATCAGCAGTGCGGAGGGCCAGGCTTGACATAAATCTGAAACATCCCGAAATATTCAGGTCGCCACGGTAGCCCTCCCGCCGCTGGTTTTACAACGGCTTTTTCCCGTAGGGCAGCAAACGCAGGCCGCTGGCCACGGCGCCCACCAGCGCAAATACACACCCCAACCACAGCGCATACAGCGGGCCACTGCCGAGGGACACGTGGAAGCACAGCGCCACCAACGACGCCCCCAGCGTCTGCCCCAGCAACCGCGAAATCGCCACGATGCCGCTGGCCCCGCCGCTGCGCGCCAACGGCGCACTGGTCATCAAGGCCTTGAGGTTGGGCGACTGGAAGAAGCCGAACCCGGCACCGCACAACGCCATGCGCCAGCCAATATCGAAGGCCGTTGCGCCGGTGCCCAAGGTCGCCAACGCGGCCATCCCCACGCTCAACATCAACAGCCCGATACCGCACAGCAGGCCCAGGGACACACGGTCAGCCAGGCGCCCAGCGACCAGCGCCATCACCGCCACGACCGCCGGCCACGGCGTCATCAGAAACCCGGTTTCCACCTGGCTATGCCCCAGCACCGCCTGCAACAGAAAGGGCAGCGACACAAAGGCCAGGCCCTGGGCGCTGAAGGCGCAGATCGCCGTGAGGGAAGACAAGGCAAACACCGGGCGTTTGAACAGATCCAGGGCCAACATCGGTGCCGGGTGACAGGCCTGGCGGCGCAGCAGCAAGGTGCCACACACCAGCGCCACCGCAATCAAGCCAAGGGGCAACGCCCCCTGCGCACCGTGCACCGCCGTGCCCAGCCCCAACACCAGCAAGGCGAACAACCCGGCACACAGCGCGGCCGCGAGGCGGTCAAAGGCATGCCCGGTCATCGGCAGGGTCGGCAATGAACGCAGGCCCAATCCCAGCGCCAACAGCCCCAACGGCACATTGATCAGGTACAGCCAGTGCCAGGTCGCCACCGACAGAATCGCCGAAGCGACGGTCGGCCCCAGGGTGAAGGCCAGCCCCACCACCAACGAGTTATAACCCAGGCCACGCCCGAGCATTTTTGACGGGTAGATATGCCGCAGCAACGCCGTGTTCACGCTCATGATCGCCGCCGCCCCCAGCCCCTGCACCACACGGGCTGCCGTGAGGGTCACCAGCGAGCCGGCCAGCCCGCAAAACAGCGACGAGACGATAAACAGCAGCAATCCGCCGAGATAGACCCGGCGGTGCCCCAGCACATCACTGAGCGACGCAAACGGCAGCACCGTGGCGATAATCGCCAACTGGTAGGCATTGACCACCCAGATCACCGAGGCGGAATCGGTACCAATCCCTTCGGCCAAGGTCGGCAGCGCCGTGTTGACGATGGCCGTGTCCAGGGTCGCCATGCCGATCCCCAGGGAGATCGCGATCACGGCAGGCAGGCGTTTATTGAGGGGCAGCCCATCGGCAACAGAAGACATGAACAATCCGTACAGGGTGGCGGAGGCATCTAGATTACGGGCAGAAGGGGATTTTTTCAGTGGGGGATTGCGTGGCTGTCCGAATGTTCATGTTCAGCCACGATTGCCAGTCAGAGACAATCAGCCGGCCAGAGCGCTCAGGTCCAGCCGCCCAGCGAGGATCGGCGGGCACCAGTAGTAACCACCGGTCAACGGCGTGCTGATGCGGTACAGGCCATCGACAATCCCGTCTTCCAACCCGCTCATGCGGCGCAGTTGCGCTTCGAACGCATCGAAGGAATGGCCGAATGCAAGGAACATCAACCCGGCCTGGCCGTTCTCGGCCCACGGCATCGAGCGGCGCACCACGAAGGCTTCCGGGGTGAAGCTTTCCTGGGCGGTGCGTTTGGTGTGGGCGGACTCGGGGGCGTCTTCCAGCTCTTCGTTGTCGCCATGGCGGCGGCCGATGATGTGGTCGCGCTCCTGGGCGGGCAATGCGGCGAAACCATCGAGGTCGTGCTGCCATTGCTGGATCGCGGCGAAGCTGGCGCCGCTGTCGGTCAGGGCTGCTTCAACGGCAGCGTCGTCGTGGGGGTTTTCGGTGCCGTCTTCGTAGTCGGTGAGGTCGAAGCCGGTCTTGTAGCGGAAGCCTTCGGTCGACTGCACCAGGCGAAACGCCGGGGCCAGGGCCTTCTCGAAAGCGCGACTGCGCAACAACAACTCGCCGCGATCGACACCATGCAGCCAGACCCACAGCGCCTGCTGGGTCGATGGGTTATTCGCGCCCGGACCGCTGACCGCTGGGAAGGCGCGCAGGCCATCGATCTGTGCGCCCAGCGCGTTTACCAGCGGTTCACCGAAGCCGACCACCGCCATCGAATCCACAAGCTGCAACAGCGCGTCCAACGCGCCAGGCACGGTTTCCAGGGTTTCAACGGCAAAAAACAGATGGCGTGCCTGCAAAGGCACCGGTGCGGCAAGAATGCCCGGCTGGTACTGACTCATGTGAACTCCTTCAAGAAAGGCGCGCAGTCTACTATCTCGAAGAGCAGGCCACACGCCCCGGTGCGTACTGCAAAGCGCACAAGCCTTGCCACAGAGCCCTGTGTTGGGTGACTCTCTAGTCATATTTTGCAACTATTCCAGGGGAAGTGACATGACCACCAGCAACCTGCTCGACCAGCTGTTTCCCACCAGCGTCGCCGATATTCCCGAGCAATACCGCCTGGCGGCGCCCATCGAACAGCGTGATTACCTGGTCAACGGCCAGTTGCAGGTGTGGAAGGGCCCCTTGGCCCAGGTGCAGAGCCCGGTGCAATTGGGCGACCGCCGCGTGGTGATCGGCAGCACGCCGTTGCTGGACGCCGAGACCGCCCTCACCGCCCTCGATGCCGCCGTGCGCGCTTATGACCGTGGCCAGGGTGAATGGCCGACGATGCGGGTGGTGGAGCGTATCCAGCACGTCGAGGCGTTTTTGCGGCGTATGCGCGAACAGCGCGACGCAGTGGTCAAGCTGCTGATGTGGGAGATCGGCAAGAACCTCAAGGACTCACAGAAAGAGTTCGACCGCACCTGCGACTACATCACCGACACCATCAATGCCCTCAAGGAACTCGACCGCCGCAGCAGCCGCTTTGAACTGGAACAGGACACCCTCGGGCAAATCCGCCGCGTGCCCCTGGGCGTGGCGCTGTGCATGGGCCCCTATAACTACCCGCTCAACGAGACGTTTACCACGCTGATCCCGGCGCTGATCATGGGCAACACCGTGGTGTTCAAGCCGGCCAAGCTCGGTGTGCTGTTGATTCGACCGTTGCTGGAGGCCTTCCGCGACAGCTTCCCGGCCGGGGTGATCAACGTGATCTACGGCAGCGGCCGCGAGACCGTCAGTGCGTTGATGGCCAGCGGCAAGATCGACATCTTTGCCTTTATCGGCACCAACAAGGCCGCCAGTGACTTGAAAAAGCTGCACCCCAAGCCGCACCGCTTGCGTGCCGCCCTGGGCCTGGATGCGAAAAACCCCGGCATCGTGATGCCCGAGGTGGACCTGGACAATGCCGTCAGCGAGGCCGTCACCGGTTCATTGTCCTTCAACGGCCAGCGCTGCACCGCGCTGAAAATCCTGTTTGTGCATGAAGACGTGGTCGACAGTTTCATCGAGAAATTCAACCGCAAACTGGAAACCCTCAAGCCCGGCATGCCCTGGGAAGACGGCGTTTCACTGACACCGCTGCCGGAAGTCGGCAAGGTGGATTACCTCAACGAGCTGGTGGCCGATGCGCAACAACACGGCGCCCAGGTGGTGAATGCCAATGGCGGTAGCAGCCGTGGTTCGTTCTTCTACCCGGCGGTGCTGTACCCGGTGAACCCGCAGATGCGCGTGTACCACGAGGAACAGTTCGGCCCGGTGGTGCCCATCGTGCCCTACCGTGATCTGGACACGGTGATCGAGTACGTACTCGACTCGGACTTCGGCCAGCAGTTGAGTCTCTTCGGCAGCAACCCGGTGGAAGTCGGGCGCCTGGTGGACACCTTTGCCAATCAGGTCGGCCGCATCAATATCAATGCCCAGTGCCAGCGCGGGCCAGACACCTTCCCGTTCAACGGACGCAAGAACTCGGCCGAGGGTACGCTGTCGGTACATGACGCGCTGCGGGTGTTTTCGATCCGCACCCTGGTTGCCACCAAGTTCCAGGAGAGCAACAAGGCGCTGGTCAGCGACATCCTGCGCAACCGTGATTCGAGCTTCCTGACCACTGACTACATTTTCTAAGCACATTTGGATTGTGTACATCTCCAGAACCGAGGCCACTTTAGTACCGATGAACCTGCCACTCCTCGCCCGGCGCCTGGTGCGCCCCTTGCTCGACCCGTACCGCCGCTATCGCCATGCCAAACTGATCCACGCCGTGCGCGTGTCCATCGGCTTGCTGGCGACGATCCTGCTGACCACCGGCATCAACCTGCCCCACGGTGAGTGGGCGTCGGTGACCATGCTGATTGTGATCGGCGGCTTGCAGCACCACGGCAATATCGGCAAGAAAGCCATGGAGCGCGCCTACGGTACCTTGATCGGCGCCAGCGTCGGCTTGTTGCTGGTGGTGCAACAGGCCTACTTCGGCCAGCCGCTGCTGACGTACCTGTTGATGTCGGTGGTGTGCGGCTTCTTCTCCTATCACGCCATCGGCAAGGGCGGCTACATCGCGCTGCTGTCGGCGATCACGGTGTTTATCGTTGCCGGGCACGGTGACAATCCGATCTCGGATGGCTTGTGGCGCACGGTCGACATCCTGATCGGTATCGTGCTGGCCCTGGCGTTCTCCTTCGCGCTGCCGCTGTATGCGGTGTACTCGTGGCGCTACAACCTGGCCAGCGCGTTGCGCGATTGTGCCGCGATCTATAGCCGGATCATCAATGGCCAGTCGGTCACTGACGATGAACACCTCAAACTGCTCAACCGCTTGAACGCGGCGATGCTGCAATTGCGCTCGCTGATGCCGTCGGTGTCCAAGGAAGTACGGATTTCCATGACCGAGTTGGACGCGATCCAGCGCCACCTGCGCATGTGCATCAGCACCCTGGAGATTCTCGGCAACACCCGCCCGAACCCGCGTGACGAACAGGCGATGGCGCGGATGCAGGTGGTATTGAAAGCCGAGCAC
The DNA here is from genome assembly GCF_040754745.1 of Pseudomonas sp. SB113. Lineage (NCBI taxonomy): Bacteria > Pseudomonadati > Pseudomonadota > Gammaproteobacteria > Pseudomonadales > Pseudomonadaceae > Pseudomonas > Pseudomonas sp. SB113. Next base: position 154,811 of record NZ_JBFMHW010000008.1, on the reverse strand, counting down.
CGGCAGATTCGCGTGCAGTTGGTAGGGATGGCGCGGGCATTGAAGTCGGGGGTGACGGAGCGGTTGCAGCGGCCCAGCCCTATCACCGGTAGCGAGCCCACGCTGGATGCTCCGGTTTACAGCGCGCTGGATGGGTATCGATTGCTGACGGTGCAACTGGCGGCGAATGTGGATGCGATGCGCCAACGCCTGGCTAAAAGCGCCGGGCGTTGGAGGATCTAGAAAGGTGGCTCGTTGATTTGTTTACCCACATCAGCACTTTCACACTTTCTCTGACATATTTTTCACGTTTTATTCACATCCCGAGACGTAGGGTGAAGCCTCATCCGTTACAAATGTTGCACATCAAGCCCGCCGCCCCAGCGGGCTTTTTTTTGTTCTTTTTTTGTCGGTGAAGGCCATTACGGTGATCGGGGGTTACCTGTGCTCGGTCCAGCGTTCCTTGCCCGGGCGATCAATGTAACCAGCAGCAGGCCTGCGTCCATGTCCCAAGCCACGGCACATACCGGAACCCTACCTATCCCGCGACCACTCAATGGCGCCTCCAGTTGAGAGCGACCATTTCAAAATCGCGAGAAGTCCCCGATGAAAACTGCCAACACTCTACGCCATATACCTTTGGCACAAACTGCCGTATCCCCACTGAGTTCAACAGGAACCAGTTCAACAGTCGATGCGCAAAAAACCAACGAGCAACTGACCAGTGATGGCCCGCAAGGAGCAACGACAGCGTCAAGAGCAAAGCGCGACCTGATGGCCCTTGCCGCAAGCCCTGGAGCGATTACACCTGGAGCATTGGTACTCAATGGTGACAGCGAGATGGCCCTACTCTGTGCCGATGAAATGGCTGCCAGTTACGCTTACACCCTCATCAACGGTGAAGCGCCCGGAGAGGAAAACATCCGCAACATCCCTGCGCTCTCAACCTTCGGTATTGCGTGGGCAAAGCTGGGTCAAGCGCTTGGCAGCGAACCGTTTACAACGTTTGCACGGAACAACGGCATTGATCCGTCCACCGTACAAATCTCCACCCGAACGGGAGACCTGAACTGTGTAGCCAATGACCGGCCTCGCACGTTTTCCTTACGTGACAACTCAGGCTGGTCAAGCGCGTCGTCGGCCGTATTGGCAGCGGCCGGAAGGCTGACACCGGGTCACGATCACCGAATCGACTTCAAAGCCAGTGACAAAGCCCCGCTCAACATTGTCAGTCACTTCTACAACCTCAATCTCGACGCCAACCCTCACCCTAATGGACGGCTCTATGCCATTAAGTACCTGAATACCCTTAAAACCTTTCATGGCAACAGGACAGCCGAATCGCCCCATGGCTTTTCACAACACCAGCGGGCGGCCATTGATTATGTAAATGGATTGACGCAAGCGCAGCGCGATGAGCTGTCTGGGGCAAATATCGAGCAGACGCCGGCTCAACGAGTTGACGCAGACGACCAACGCCTGGCTCGGCTTTGCAGCCGGTCCATGATCGGCAGTGCGTTCAAGACACGGGACATTAATGAGTCGCAGGAGGTCATTAACGAAATACCTGAATACTCGACATTTGGTCAGGCGCAGAAGCAATTCCGACACTCATTGAGCACAGCCGAGTTTAAGACGTTTATTACAGAACAAGGCATTGATCTGAGCAGCGTCACTGTCGACCCTGTCACTGGCAGTTTGATCTGCAAGGCCCGGGGTAAAGACACCGTTTTCAGTCTGAATGACTTATCTGGCTGGTCGGATATTGCTTCGCCTATCGTCGAGGCGGCCGCACGCCTGACCGCTGGCAAAAGCGACGGGGCCAGCTATTCCACCCTGGAAACCGCGCCTTTGAGCCTGGTATTACGTTTTTACGGGGAGGTCATTGCGCAGGGTGGGGTTGACCAGGTTTTTCAGAAGGTCACGCAATTGAATAACAACTCGTTCAGCGCCTTCGCGCCGACCGCTCCTGGCACCCATGAGCGGTTTCGTGCGGTCAGAGAACAACAGCAAGCGCTCAAACAGACGTTGGCCAATACACTGCCGCCGCCTCACGTTGCCCTCCCCGAATCGACGCCACTCCCCGCGAAAACCCGCGCCAGCGGTGATAGCGAGTTGGCGGTGCTCGTCGGCGACATGATGCAGGCCTTAAAAAGGGATAACTCGTCCGACGCATCAAGAATGCTTGAAAACATTCCCGCACATTCGACATTTGGACAGTGGTGGGAACATATCTGCAATGCCTTTGAAGGACGGGCTCTCAATGAATGGATGGTGGGCCAGAAGGTCGATGCGGACACCCTGGTTTTCGACCCCGCGATCAATGCCTTGAAGGCCAAAGCTGACGGGGTCGACCGGGTGTTCTTTATCAAGGATTTTGCCCATGACTTTCCAGAACTGTTTGACGCCCTCACCCCGCTGGCGGCCGCAGCAAATGTCCTGGTGCCCTACCACCAACCGATCATGATCGCCAAGCCAACCAGCGCCACGACGGCACCGTTTGGCCTCGTGTTCAACTTTTACGGCGGCGATATCGGCGACCTGAGCAGCCCAGGCTTCATCAAGCTGGCCGGCGACATGAAGCGCGCCAAGGCTTTCCCCGTCATTTCCGAAAACCCGGAGCGTAGCGAAGCAGCACTTAAAAATCAGAAGACAACGCTTGGCAACCACAATGATCGCTACGCGCTCATCAGCCGCTTGGACGCAGCACTCAGCGGCTCGCGCCTGGCAAATCTTCACCTGCAGGTCGACTCGCACTCATCGCATCCATCCAAAGGGTACAAGACGGCAGAAGCGTTCATTACCGAGAATGGCTGGAAAGCGCCGCAAACCAGAGAAGAAACCCTTAACCTGCTGCTGGCCCTACGAGTACCCGTCCCGCAAAGGGAACCCTTGGCAGACCTTTGGGGCTTTCTGTCTACGCCTGTGCCACTGACCGCCACTGAACGCGAAGCAGTAGTCGAGGTTGTTAATACACAACCGGGGGCAACTACTGGGCTGTTCAACTCTCTCGCGCCGTCATCCGCCACCCTCGGTACCAACCTTAAACAGAACCTTGAGCACTTACTCTCCAGCGAAAAGGCCCAGGCACTGGGACAGGCATTGCAAACCCAACTGAAGGGCTTCCCTACGCCGACCAGCATCCGTCAGTGGGTTCTCACGGCTCTGGTACTTGAACTTGACCCCAAGGCCGATGAAAAACGCAATTCAATCGCCGGTTTTGACTTCATGGATCGCAGCCACTGGGGGCGACCTGCCAGCGAGGTGCAGGGCAAGTTCAACCAGCACCTGACGAATACCCACAAGATTGGGTCCTCCATCGCGCCCACGGCGGCCTATGTATTGCTTTCGGGCAAGGCTCCACAGTTTCTTGTAAAAGAACTGCCCACCACGCTGACCTACGGCACACCTGCCTGGGCAAACTTTTGTACCGCAGTCAACCGCATTGAGCAAATGGCACCTGGGGCCGCTCCGACCATGACCTACAAGCAAGTCATGGACTTCGGTGCCATCAGGCCAATTTCTGCCGTTGAAGAAACGCATCTGGCCAGAGCTCAAATGAACCCCATCCTGGACTGGGGGATCGTCAATGGTGTGATTGAAAAAAACGAAAAAGATCAATACACACTGGTGCAACTACAGGCCTGTCAGAACAGTCTGAATCAGCAAATACGGGAAACAACAGCGGCCCGAGACTTTTTAAGAACGACGATCGCGCCAGCCCGACGGTCCATGACCCTTGAAGCCTTGACTAAGGAGTTCGGAACGGGAATCGACTTTGAAGCCAAAGACTTTGAAAAGAAAAAAGTACTTGGGCTATTTTCAGGTGTTCCGGCGAGCATCGCCGACATCTACGAAACCAACGGACTTGACGATGACTGGTTCAATAACAGCCCGAGCAGCCATAGAATCCCCCTGGAAAAAATAAAGCGCCAGAGTCATAACCTCCCCGCTATCAATGAGGCATTTGAGACCGCCATTGAACAAGACTTCTCGGCGCGTAAAACCCACATGACAAACATTATCAAGAACCTCTTTTCAAAACTTGAACTCGATGATCGGAAGTCCTTGGTATACGGAAAGTTAGATTATTACATGGTAAGAAAAACGGACACCGCCAATGCATTAGGCAGTATCAGTTTAACCGGAGCCAGAGGAAATAACGGAATAATTATCCGTTCAACCTTTAATGGCGTCGTGAAGGACTTTGGTGTGTTCCCCATGGCCAATTCCATCGAAAAAATATCAAACCTGCCCACCCCCATGCCGCTTGGAGGAACCCAGGGAAGTTTCGGGGTTATTTTCGGGGCCGGAGATGAAGGCGAGCGCAAACTTCCATTAGACTTCAACGCATTCAGTTCAACCACCGAACCAACGCCGGGGGCCACCTCGGACGTGCTTGTTTATCATCTGCTTCCTCAGCATTACTATAATGGTGAAATGGTCGATGCAATAAGGCGCCCCATGCCACCCAACCTGATCGACGCTAATAAAATCCCTAAGAGTTATGACAACGCCGCTCTCAATGACATCGCAACTACTGTGGTCGACTCACACTTCTTGGTGCATGACATATTCAAACGGACACAGCGTGGCAGTAATCCCCTTGAAACAGCGGAGACACCACTTGAATGGCTGGGCGAGGCAATCCGCATAATACCGGGCGTTTCGAGCATTGAAGACATTTATCAAGGGAACTACCTGGACGCCGTCAGAGACTTGGTAATCGATGCCGCGTCCATCGCCCTCACGGGTGGAGCGGCTAAAGTGTGGTCATTGGTGGAAGAGTCGGTTACACGTTCCTTGGTCACCGGGGCAGAAAAAGCAATTTTGAAACCTCTGTATCGGACATTTTATAATTCGGCCAGTGGCATTGAGATGGCCGCTTCCAAGGATGTGAGCGTATCTGCCATCTCCGGGAGTACGACACGCCTGGCTAGACTGCAGGGCAGTCATCCAGATGAGGCACTGACTGCACTGAAACAACGACCCGATATCAGCGAAGGTACCGTCAGCCAGCAAGGTAATGCCGGGCAACTGACAAGAGTAACCGCAGGGTATAAAGAGGGTAACTGGTACACCTACGATGTTGAAACCAAGAACTTTTACGGGACGCCAAAGAGATTTACTTCTGACGCCTCGATTCCTCTTAACCAAGAAACCTTTTCCGATGGCACGCAAGCATTGGTGACCGGCAAGCCTCTGTCAGAACAGGCCTATACAATCCGACGCTCAAACGGATTGGATGTCGTTGACGCAGGTAAAGTTTACCGCTACGACTCCAAAACCCCTGATCGCTTGATCGACCTGGAGTCGGCCGCTAATTATCGTAGCCCGACGGACATCGAGGCGTTCTGTCCGGCGCCCTCCGTAAATAGAAGCCGACGCGAAACAGCGGCGTTGTGCTTCACAAAAATGCTCAGTCACGACCTTAGTCCGAATGCACAACTGATTCAGGCGCTTGAGCATCAACGCTTTTTCCCATCAAAAGGGATCAACGGTGAAGTACCCTCTGTCATCCGTGATCGCCGAATTTACAACATAGAAAATGAGACGTTCATCCCTATTCGTACAGGAAATAAACCTATTATTTATGAAAACACTGTAATGGGTACAATCAAGAACGATCGACGCTTCGGTATCGTAGGTGATACTACGTTCAGCAATATAGAAGAGAACACCGCCGTCGTCCGATTTGGCGCAATAAGTAAAAGCGTTGCGGACCAACGGGAAGTGAGGGGATTGATCATAGAAACAAAAGGTCCCACTCCCGAAAAATACGTGGTCGCCGAAGCAGACACTGGTATTTTTTACGCCCGAAAGTTTGGAGAGAGTTCCGGCGCCTTCACGAAGGCAACAACGCCCCTTATAAATCTTTACAACACTGAAAAGGAGGCACTTTACGCCTCCGCTGGCATTCCAAAAAAACCCAATCTGTATCAGTTACCCACTTACAAGTCACTTGTAGAGAAACTGAAAAACAACGGCGTTACTGAAACCGAATTGAAGTCGCTGGATAAAAAAACCTCAAAATATACCGATATACAAAAACGCGAATTCCTCAATGAAGTCTATAGCAAAGCCTATGGCAGAGACGGCAAGGTTGCCTTGGCGCCCATTCAAGCATTGCCCCTGAAAAAACCTGCGAACTTTGACAGCTTATCAGCGTTTGAAAAAAATGAATTTTATGCAAAAGGCTCGGTAAAGGCCGTCAACGAACAAATGGCCGCGACGGGTCTAGGAGCAGGTAACAAGCTCACCCCTACGCCAGCCGACTTTGAGCGACAAGCACTTGCGAGTGATGTCGTATCGTGGCTACGCAGTAAACCGAACTGGGATAAATCCATAAAAATGGACCAGATATTGACATCCGGCGCGGGTAACTGCGGAGAAATGGCGCAAGTCACGTCCTATATCATCAAGCAAAGTGGTGGTGAGGCAAAAATATGGAGTACGGCCCAGGAGGGCCATGTGTTTACCGTGATTGGCGGCCCTGATTCTGCGGTTGAAAGAGCTACGGTAGATTTCGCAGAGCCCGAATGGAAGGATGCCTGGATCGTCGACCCATGGGCAGGCATAACCTGCGAAGCCAAAGACTACACCCGGATGTTTGAACGTCGAATGGCCCAATGGGAGCGCGAAGGAAAAACGATTTGGACTTCCCGCAGCTTCGGTATCACGGGGACCTTTGAAAGTCCGCTGGATGACGCCTGGATAGCAGAGTTCAGGGAAGCAAAAACGCCGATACTCAAACAGCCATAAACCTTCAGGACCGGTGCGCTGCAGCGTAGCGTCGCTGTAGCCTGCCAATCTTGTGCACCTCCCGGATGATATTTGACGGTGCGGGCCAATGACCGTGTAAAGCAAGCTAAAAAGCCTCACAGGAGCGAGCACGTTCGCCCCTGTGGTGGCATGCGTTGCGCTCAGCTTGCAGCCTTACTCACCGATGCCGACGCCTGTTCACGAATCGCCCGCTGGGTATCCAGCACCTTGGCCAAAGCGGTTTCCGCTTCCGGGCTCTGCTGCGGCACACGAATCGCTGCCGACACCAGGGTGATCAGCTTGGCCATCACTTCGGCATCCGTCGCCGGGCGGCCCAGGCTCATGGAATTCATCAGCAGGCGCAGCTCGGTGCCGGCCATCACCCCGGAAATCGCCTTGAGGGCAAATTGCAGGCGCACTCCCAGTTCGTTGCGCGGCAGATCCGGCAAGGCCAGGGCGAAGGCTTCGAAGAAACGCTGGAACACCGGCTGGTAATGCACCTTGAGGTATTCCTGGATAAACGGTGAGGTGTCGCTGTACACCCGCCCAAGGAAACGGATGAAGGAACGCCCTTCCCCGCTGGCGCTGGCCGGGTCGCTGCGCTCCAGGCCCATGGCCGGGGCAAACAGTACGCCGAGCAAGGTGTCGCAATCGAGGGGGCCATCGGACTCCGCTTCACAGCGTGCCAGCAGCTCCAGGCGCTGCTCGTTGAGCGGCTCCAGGCGTTGCATCAGCAGGGTCTTCATCAGGGAGTCCTTGTCCCCGAAGTGGTAGTTCACGGCGGCCAGGTTCACCTGCGCACGCTCGGTAATCTGCCGCAGCAGAACGGCGTCATAGCCGTATTTGATGAAGAGAGCCTCTGTCGCATCCAGCAATCGAGTCTTGGTAATGTTTGGAGCGCTAAGTTTCTTCGCGGCCATAAAAGTTCCACGGGGGAAATATTGTTTTAAAAAATAATTTGATTTTTTATACCGGGGCGGCCGATCGAAAGCAAGTAGTGACACACCGCCATACTATCCAAAGCCTTTGCCGGCGGGCATTTTGAGGCTGGTCAGGGGTATTTTGGCAGCCCACCACGCCAATGGGTGAAATCGTTTCAAAGGGTAAAACCGCTCTACACCCATGGCTGGCGAACCGCAGGGAACACGGTTAGTATTCAAACAATATTTTAAAAACAAGAAATAAAACCAGTCCGTGACGCGCACCAGACAGCTCCCGAACTTGTTACAAGGCTTTACACGGGGCGTGACGGCGGTGTCGAGACTGCAGGCGTAGTCATGATGACAGAGACCCCCGCGCACCCAGGCTTGATTTCCCTGCAAGGCATCGGCAAGCGCTATCAGCTCGCCGGGCAAGAACTGACCATTCTCAATGATGTGTGCCTGTCCATCGCCCGTGGTGACAGCTGCGGCATCCTCGGTGCCTCAGGTTCCGGCAAAAGCACCCTGCTTAATATCCTCGGCCTGTTGGACCTGCCCAATGGCGGCCAGTACCACTTTGCCGGCCACGATATTTTCAACGCCACTGCGGATCAACTGGCGGCAATCCGTAACCAGCAGATCGGTTTTGTGTTCCAGAGTTTCAACCTGCTGCCGCGTCTCAGCGCCCTGGACAACGTCGCCCTGCCCCTGAGCTATCGCGGTGTGTCACGGCATGAATCGGTGGAGCAGGCCCTGCGTATGCTCGAACAGGTCGGGCTGGCGGAGCGCGCCCACCACCGTCCCGCCGACCTCTCCGGCGGCCAGCGCCAACGTGTGGCGATTGCCCGTGCATTGGTGGGCAAACCGTCGGTGATCCTGGCCGACGAACCCACCGGTAACCTCGACAGCACCACCGCCCAGGACATCATGGACCTGCTGCTGGCGTTAAACCGCGAGCAACAGGTCACGCTGATCATCGTTACCCACGATTCGCATATCGCCGAACGCCTGGAGCGCAAGATCCTGGTGCGCAACGGCGTGGTGCACGAGGTCGGGCGCCTATGAGCCTGCGGGTCGAACAGAGCTTCAGCCAACTACTGCACGAAGCCTTCGTCAGCCTGCGCACCCTGGGCAAGCGCTCGGTCCTGGCGCTGCTGGGCATCGTCATCGGCAGTTCGTCGGTGGTGGCGTTGATCAATATCGGCCATAACGCGGCGGTGGATGCCGCGATGATTTTCAAGGACATGGGCACCGACACCCTGGTCGCCCAGTTCCCGCCCAAGGGCAGCAGCACTGTGCCGGCGCCCGCCAGGCTCGACCTGGAGGCCGTGCGCCAAGCCGTGCCGGGCATCGCCCATATCGGCGCGCTCAGCTTGTTCAGCGGGCCCATCGTGTTCCATGGCCGCACCACCAACGCCAACTTCGTCGGCAGTACGCCGGACATCCAGGCGGCCATGCGCCTGGTGGTACAGCAGGGACGCTTCCTGTCGAGCTTCGATGCCAACGAAACCTATGGCGTGATCGGTGACCAGGTGGCCCAGGCCCTTGGAACGCCGGGCGATCCGCTGCAACTGGGCGACCGCGTGCGCATCAACGATTACCTGTTCCTGGTGGTGGGCATTCTGCATAACCAACCCCGGGCAATGCTGATGCCGGTACAGGCCAACGATTCGTTGTTCATTCCCGCCGACGGCATGCGCCGCATCTTCCCCACGCCGCAGATCGGCAATGTGATTATCCGCGCCGCGCCCGGCCAGGACATGGAGCGCATTGCCAAGCAAGCCGCCAGCGCCTTGCAGACCCAGCTCACCGACCACACTGTCGACATCCAGGTGCCCCAGCAAATGATCGACGGCATGACCCGGCAAAGCCGCACCTTCGCCTACCTGCTGCTGGCCCTCGGCGCCATCTCCCTGGTCGGCGGCGGTGTGGGGGTGATGAACGTGATGCTGATGAACGTGTCGGAACGCCGTCGCGAGATCGGCATTCGCATGGCCCTGGGCGCTCGCCAGCGCGACATCCGCAACCTGTTTCTGCTCGAAGCCGTCACCCTCACCGCCGTCGGCGCGCTGTGCGGCGCGGTGCTCGGGATGACGGCCGCCTGGCTCTACGCCTGGCTGTCGGGCTGGATTTTCGACCTGGCCGTCGCCGCCCTGCCATTGGGGGTGGGCAGTACGTTGCTGGTGGGCTTGTTCTTTGGCATCTACCCGGCGGTCTCGGCCTCACGGTTGCAGCCGGTGGAGGCCTTGCGCGATGAGTAAATGGCTAGGGTTGCTCGTGTTGATCAGCCTGCACGGCATGGCCGCTGATGTGCTCATCAAGCCGTCAGCCCCCAGCAGCACCCGCAGCGGTTACGACCGGGGCGTGTCCTTGAATGCCCAGGTCACCACCATGACCCTGGGTGACGCGGTGTACCTGGGCCTGCGCAACAACCCTGCGATCCGCAGCGCGTACCTGCAACGGGTCGCGCAGAAATTCGACCTGCGCGTCGCCGAAGACGTGTTCAACCCCAAGCTCACGCTCAACAGCTATTACCGCAGCACCCGCGGCTCCCAGGACAGTGCGCGCAATGCCAACGTGGCGCCGGCCACCAGCTTGCTCAGTGAGTACGGCACCCGCCTGAGCATGGCCTGGACCCAGCAGTTGAACAACGCCGACCGCGCCGGCCGCTACCGCAGCGACGGCCTCGACCTGGCGATCATCCAGCCGCTGCTGCGCGGCGCAGGCTGGGACGCCACCACCGCACCGTTGCGCCTGTCACGCCTGTCGGAGCAGGCCAACCGCCTGAACCTCAAGGCGACCGTGGCGCAGACCATCAGCCAGATCATCGCCACCTACCGCGAACTGCTGCGCGCCCAGGAGCAACTGAGCATCGTGCAGGACGCCCTCAAGCGCTCCGGCACCTTGCTGGAAGTGAACAAGGCCCTGATCAGTGCCGGGCGCATGGCCGAATTCGAAATCGTGCAGACCGAAGCCGACATCGCCACCCAGCAACTGGGCGTGGAAGAGGCGCAGAACCAGCTCGACACCAGCCGCCTGGCGCTGTTGCGCCTGCTGGCCCTGGACCTGTCCACGCCGATTCGCGCCAGCGAAGCCCTGGAGGCCAAACCCATGCAGATCGATAAACGCCAAGCCTTCAACCTCGCGCAGACCCAGCAACCGGAATACCTCGCCGCCCTGCTCGGCAGCCAGCAGGCCGACCTCAACCTGGTGATCGCCAAGGACTCCGGGCGCTGGCAAGTGGACCTGGTAGCCGGCGCGAACCAGATACGCGACGCCTACAATAACGACGCCGGCAGCACCAACAACCGCACCTGGGACAGCTACGCCGGGGTGCAGGTGCAGATCCCCATCGGCGACATCAGCACGCGCCAGGCCGAAGTGCGCGCGCGGGTCAACGTGGAGGACCAGGAGATCCGCATCACCGACGCCCGCCAGGAACTGGAACGCAACGTCAACGATGTGGTGCGAGACCTCGGCACCCGCTGGCGCCAATATGAAATCTCCCAGCGCGCGGTGGAATTGTCGCGGCGCAAGATCGAGATCGAACGCGAGAAACTCAGCGCCGGGCGCTCCACCAACTTCCAGGTGCTGAGTTTCGAGACCGACCTGCGCAATGCCGAAAATGCACAGCTCAACGCACTGATCGCTTATTTGAACGCCCAGACCCAGCTCGACTTGACCCTGGGCATGACGCTGGAAAGTTGGGAAATCGCCCTCAATGACTACTAATCGAAAACGCCTGCTGGGCGCCGCGTTGATCCTGCTGCTGGCCGGCGCGGGGCTGGCCCTGCGCAGCCCCGCAGAAGGCCCGGCCGGCGCCACCGAACAGTGGCTGGCCGTCAAGCCCGACCCGCTGGTGCACCAGATCGGCCTGGTGGGCAAGATCGAGCCCGACACCACCCTCACCCTCACCGCGCCGTTCGACGGCAATGTGCAGGCCAATCTGGTGGAGCAAGGCCAGCGGGTCGAGGCCGGCCAGGTACTGCTGCGCATGGACCCGGCCACCCTTGAAGTGCAATTGCGCGACGCCCTCTCCGCCCAGCTCAAGGCCCGCCGCACCGTGCAAGAGCTGCAGGACTGGGACAGCGGCCCCACCGTCAGCCGTGCGCGCCGCAGCCTGCGTACCGCCGAGATGACCGCCGGCAACACCCAGCGCAAACTCACCGAAAGCGAAAACCTGTTCAAGCGCGGCATCATCCCGCGCAATGAGCTGGACGATCTCAAGCAACAGGCCCAGCAGCAACAGCTGGACCTCGCCTCCGCCCGCAGCGAACTGCAACAGGCACTCGATCAGGGCAAGGGCGAATACCGCCAGATCGCCGACATGGAACTGACCAACGCCACGGTGAAATACGACGCCCTGCGCGCACTGCTGGCGGGCAAGGAGGTGAAGGCGCCGTTCTCCGGCATCGTCGTGCCGGCGCCCGGCAACAATACGCCCCAAGGCGGCGGCACGAACGCGCCCATTCAGGCCGGCAGCAAGGTCAGTCAGGGCCAGGTGCTGTTCGGCCTGGCCAATATCGAGCGGCTGAAAATCGTCGCCAAGGTCTCTGAGCTGGACATCAACCAACTGCACCAGGGCCAGGCGGTGGAAGTGCTGGGCGATGGCTTTGACGGCGAACGACTGAGCGGCTCGGTGAGTGTGGTCAGCGGCTTGGCGATTGCCAGCGACAGCCAGGGCAGCGCGCAGTTTCCGGTGACCCTGTCGATCCCCAAGCTGACCCCGCAACAGTTGCAGCGGGTGCGGCTGGGCATGAGTGCGCGGTTGACCATCGTCACCTACAACAATGCGCAGGCGATGGTGATTCCGAGCGAGGCGATCCAGGCGGATATGACGGTGGAGTATCGAGCAGCGATGGATAAGCCGGTGGAGCGGGTGAAGGTAACCACCGGGCAATCGACGGCGCAGGGCGTGGAGGTGTTCGGCCTAACACCCGGCTTCGTAAAGACCTCAAAATAAATGGAGAACCCCTGTGGGAGGGGGCAACCCCCCTCCCACATTTAGAGTTGCGCCAACTTCGATGCCAGGGCTTTAGCCTGAAGCGCCACATCCGTTACTGCTGTGCTCTCCCACCACATCCCCCTCAACGGCGGGCCCATGGCGAACAATCGCGTACTGACCTCGCCCTGGGCATCCAGCACTGCGCCGCAGGTGTCCGCCGCAATCCCCAACGCCAACGGCCCAGGCGTGATCAGCCCGCGCTGAAGCAACTGCCGGGGCAACGGCCGGGCCACGCGGCGCCAGTCGTATTCGATGCCGCTGGAGTTGATCAACGCCGCCCCCGACACCAAGGTGATCGCCTGTTCGCCCCGATAACGCAAACGAATGGTCACGCCCTCACCCGCCGGCTCCAGCCCCTTGAACGACGCCGCACGAATGCGCAACCGCCCTTCTTTATGCAGCCTTGCCACCAACTGCGCACTCAACGGCGGCGAGCGGTGGTGATGGCTTTCCCACCAGGGCCGTACATGCCGTACGAACTGATGTTTCTGGCCTTCGCTGGCCTGGCTCCACAGCCGGCCGATATGGGCGCGCACCGTGTCCAGTGGCGCCTGCCAATCGATACCCTGCGCCAGTGCGAGGCGGCATTGGCGACGCACCTCGCGCAGCAGTTGCCGAGGGCTGCGCAAGGCGTGGTCAGCGGCGAGGAAATCTTCCCAGCTCGGTGGTTGCCGGCGCACATGGGGCAACAAACCGTGGCGTGAAAACACCTCGATGGGCCCACGATGCCCGGCCTGTTCCAGGGACACCACGGCGTCCACCATGGTCAACCCGGAGCCGATGATCAGCACGGGCGCCTGCGGGTCGATCCGGGTCATGGCCTGCACGTCCCAGGGGTCCACGGCGGCGGCGTTCAACCCGCTGGAGTCGGTCTGCGGCGTGCGCGCCGCCGGGAACATGCCGGTGGCCAACACCGCCTGGGCGCCGCGTAGTTGCTGGCCATTGTCGAGGGTCAGCAACACTGAGTCGTCGCCGACTTGCAGGTCGACGACTTCGGCGCGGATATGCTCGACGGTGGACGCCGACAACGCCTTGGCCTCAGCCAGCCGCTGCTGCGCATACAGGCCAAAGATCCCGCGTGGCGGGAACAGTTCGCTGATGGGCACGTGCTGCTGGTCCGACTCCGGCCAACCGCCGGCGCCGATGTAGGCGGTGAGCCATTGGGTCAGGTCATCGGCGTTGTCCGGGTCGACGCTCATGCGCGCCGCGTTGCCGTTCAAGGTGTGGCCCAGTTCGACGGCGCTGTACGCCTCGCCTCGGCCGAGTTCGGCGCGCGGTTCGATCACCAGGATCCGGCGCTGCCCAGGCAGGCGCAGCAGTTGCACGGCCAGCATCGTACCGCTCAGGCCGCCGCCGATGATCAGGACATCAGCGTTGCGGAGGGATTCAGTCATGCACATTCGCCTTTACTGTTTACCCAGATAAATATCGTGCAAATCGCCGCGTGCCAACAGCTCGGCGGCGCTGCCACTCAAGGCCACGCGCCCAGTATCCAGCACGTAGCCCTGGGACGCATAGTTGAGCGCGACGTTGATGTTCTGCTCGGCGATCAGGAAGCTCACCTGCTGCTCGCGGTTGAGCTGCGCGATGATCTCGAAGATCTCCTGCACGATCATAGGCGCCAAACCCATGGACGGCTCGTCGAGCAGTACCAAAGTAGGACGGGTCATCAACGCGCGGCCGATGGCGACCATTTGCTGCTCGCCGCCGGACGTCAGGCCAGCGCGGGTGTGGCGTTTGGTCTTGAGCCGGGGGAACCAGGCGTAGATGCGCTCCAGGTCTTGTTCCATGGCCTTTCGGCTCAGGCGCCGCACAAAGCCGCCGCTGCGCAGGTTGTCTTCCACGGTGAGCTGGCCGAACACATGGCGGCCTTCCAGCACATGCACCATGCCCTGGCGCACGCGCTGGCTGGGGTCGACGCCGGCCAGGTCGACGCCGGCGTATTCGATCACGCCCCGGCTGACTTCGGCGCGCTCGGCACGCACCAACCCGGAGATCGCCTTGAGGGTGGTGCTCTTGCCGGCGCCATTGGCCCCGAGCAAGGCGACGATGGCGCCCTTGGGTACGCTCAGCGACACGCCGGCCACGGCGAGGATCGCGCCGTCGTAGATCACTTCAATATCGTTGACCGTCAACAACGACGGGCGCGTGGCTTCGGTAGCGAGTTGGCTCATGATTTATTCATCCCCGGTGCAGGTGCGTGGCGTCAGGCCTTTTTCCTTGGCGAAGGCCGCGGATTTTTCATCGATCAGCGGGCGTAACAGGGCGCGGTCGGCAGCGATCCAGTCGCTGATCAGCGTCCAGTGGGCGCCGTCCCATTGCTGCACGCGCGCTGAACCGCCACCTTCGTGGTCGCGGCACGACAGCTTGAGGTTCTGCATCAGGCCCAGGTAGCCCATGTCCTTCAGGCGCGCGTCATCGATATTCAGGTGTTCCAGGCCCCAGCGGCCTTCTTCGCCATTGAGCGGGCGCTTGCCGAACTTGGCCTGGCCGGTGCGGATC
This sequence comes from Pseudomonas sp. SB113, assembly GCF_040754745.1. Classification (NCBI taxonomy): domain Bacteria; kingdom Pseudomonadati; phylum Pseudomonadota; class Gammaproteobacteria; order Pseudomonadales; family Pseudomonadaceae; genus Pseudomonas; species Pseudomonas sp. SB113. The sequence goes on along the minus strand of NZ_JBFMHW010000008.1, from coordinate 139,643 downwards.
GCTTCCACGGCGACGGCGGCGTTCACCAGGCCGGAGTTGTAGTAGACGCTGCCGAAATTCTTCAGGTCCTTGAGGTCGCTGTGGCCCTTGTCGAGGATGTACTGCTTGAGGCGTTTGTGGATCTCGAAATCCGCGCCTGCCGGGTAAGGCGTGAGCGCCAGGTAGCCCTTGGCGGCGGCGCCTGCGGGCAATACGTCTTCGCTGGAACTGGCCCATATATCGCCGATGATATGGTCCACCGGGAAGCCGAAGCGCGCGGCGGTTTTCACCGCCACCGGGGTAGACACGCCCCAGGTACGCAGGAACACCCAATCCGGGTTGGCCTGGCGCACCTGGCGCCATTGCGCGGACTGTTCGTTACCCGGGTCGGCCACCGGAATCTGGATATTTTCAAAGCCGTATTTTTCCGCCAGCAACTTCAGCGGGCCAAGGGTTTCGCGGCCGTAGGCCGAGTCGTGGTAGACCGTGGCGATCTTCTTGCCCTTGAGTTTGTCGAAGCCGCCTTCGCGCTGGGCGATGTAATTCACCAGGGTCGACGCCTCGCTGTAGAACGTCAGCATCACCGGGAAGTTGTACGGGAACACCGTGCCGTCGGTGGCTTCGGTGCGACCGTAGCCGAGGGTGATCAGCGGGATCTTGTCCACCTCTGCCCTTTCACTGAGCGCATAGGCCGCCGGTGCACCGTTGGGCTGGTACACCGCGACCGGCGCGCCATCCAGGCCGTTCTTGAAGCGCTCGTAGCACTCGATGCCCTTCTCCGCCGTCCACTCGGTCTCGCATTCCTGCCACACCAGCTTGACGCCATTGATGCCGCCTTCGACCTCGTTGATATAGCGCAGGTAGTCGATCATTCCGGCCCACACCTGCACGCCGCTGGACGCGTAGGCACCCACCCGGTAGGTGGCCAGGGGAAAGAACTGCTGGTCGGCCGAAGCCATCGCCTGTGGCACGGCACCGGCCAGGGCTGCCAGCGCGAAGGCGGCGCCGGCCAGGGAGCGTTTCAAGGATGCACGCATTGGGATTCTCTTCTTCAAGTCAGAAACGCAGGGGCCACTGACGCAGCCGATCGCGAAGGTTGTGCAACAGGCGAATCAAGCCCTCGGGCTCCTTGATCAGGAACACGATGATCAACACGCCAAAAATGATTTTCTGCAGGTTCTGCAACTGCCCCGCGTCCACCGAGCCACCGAACAACGCCTGCCCGGCATGGCTGAGGAAAATCGGCAGCAAACTGATAAACGCCGCGCCGACGAAGTTGCCGGCGATGCTGCCCATGCCGCCGATAATGATGATGAACAGGATCTGGAATGAGCGATTGATGTCGAAGCTGCTGGCGCTGGCCGTGCCCAGGTAGGCAAACGCCCACAACGCGCCGGCGATGCCGAGGTAGAACGAACTGACCGCAAACGCCAGGCGCTTGTAGCGCACCACCGGGATGCCGACGACGGCGGCGGCGGTGTCCATGTCGCGGATCGCCATCCAGTTGCGGCCCACCTGGCTGCGCACCAGGTTGACGGCGGCCCAGGTCAACAACAGCACCGTGACCAGGGTCAGCCAGTAGCGGCCCAGCGGCGTGTTGAGGTCATGGCCGAACAGCACCAGCTTCGGCGCCGAGATGGTCCCGGACGAACCGTAGTTGTAGAACCAGGGGAATTTGACGAACAGCCACTCCAGGAAAAACTGCGCGGCCAAGGTGGTGACCATCAGGTAGAAGCCTTTGATCCGCGAGCTGGGCAAGCCAAACAGCAGCCCGACCAGCGCGCTGATGATCCCGCCGCCGAGCAGCGCCACCGGCAGGCCCAGCTCCGGCAGGCGCAGCAAAAACCCATAGGTGGCGAAGGCGCCGACGGCCATGAACCCGGCGGCACCGACCGAGGTCTGCCCGGTATAGCCGGTGAGTAAATTCAGGCCCAGCCCGGCCAGTGACAGCACCAGGAACGGGATGAGGATCGCATTGAGCCAATAGTCATTGCCCCACAGCGGCACCACGATAAACGCCAACGCCAGCAGGCCGAGCAGGCCCCAGGGCACGCGCCGCTGGATCAGCAGCAACGGTGCGGTGTGTTCAGCAACAGGGATCGACATGCTTTCAGACTCGCTCGATGGCACGCTCGCCGAACAGGCCGGCGGGACGGATATACAGGAAGGACAACGCCAGGACATAGGCGAACCACGGCGTGATGCCGCCACCGATCAGCGGGCCGATATACACCTCGGCGAGGTTCTCCGCCGCGCCGACAATCAGCCCGCCGACAATCGCTCCGCCAATCGAGGTGAAGCCGCCGATGATCAACACCGGCAACGCCTTGAGCACCACCAGCGACAGCGAAAACTGCACGCCCTGGCGCGCGCCCCACAACAACCCCGCCACCAGCCCGACGATGCCGGCCACCGCCCAGACGATCTGCCAGATGCGGTTGAGGTTGATACCGATGGACAGCGCCGCCGTGGTGTCATCCGCCACCGCGCGCAGCGACACACCGATGCGGGTCTTGTTGAACAGCAGCGCCAGTACCGTCACCAGCACCACGGCAACGGCCGCGGCGATCAGGTCAAATTGGCTGAGCATCAGCGGCCCGACGAACAGCGGTACATCGTCGATGCCCAGGTCCAGGGCGCGCACTTGCGAGCCCATCACACCTTGGGCCAGGCCTTCGATAATGAATGACAGGCCCAACGTCGCCATGAACAGCGTGATTTGCGAGCGGTTCACCAGCGGCCGCAGCACCAGGCGTTCGATGAGCAAGGCGCCGACGATCATCACGATCACCGTCAACAGCAACGCCAGGGCAAACGGCACGCCCTGGTCGTGCAGGCTGACGAAGGTCAGCGCGGCAAACAGCAGCATCGAGCCCTGGGCAAAATTGAACACGCCGCTGGCCTTGTAGATAAGCACGAAGCCGATGGCGACCAGCGAGTACATGGTGCCGGCGAGCAGGCCGCCGAACAGGGTTTCGAAGAAGAACGTCATCAGTGCGCCACTCCCAGGTAGGCCGCGATCACCTCGGGGTTGGCCTGCACCTGCGCCGGGGTGCCATCGCCGACCTTGCGCCCGTAGTCGAGCACCACCACATGGTCGGACAGGCCCATGACCACGCCCATGTCATGCTCGATCAACACCACGGTGGTGCCGAGGTCGCGGTTCACGTCGGCGACAAAGCGCGCCATGTCCTGTTTTTCCTCGGCGTTCATGCCGGCCATGGGTTCGTCCAGCAACAACAGGCTCGGCCCGGCGATCAACGCGCGGCCGAGTTCCACGCGTTTTTGCAGGCCATAGGACAGGTTGCCCACCAGCACATCGCGGTGGGCTTGCAGTTCAAGGAATTCGAGGATGCCCTGGGCACGCAGGCGGAAGGTGTCGGCTTCACGGCGTGCGCGCGGCAAGCCGAGGGCCTGTTCGATAAAGCTGGTGCGCATATGCCGCGACAGACCGGTGAGGAGGTTGTCGAGCACGCTCATTTTCTTGAACAGGGCGTTGTTCTGGAACGTACGGCCAATGCCCCGGCGCGCGGCGCCCAAGGGGTCGATGCGGTGGAAGTGTTGCGCCTCGAAAACGATCTCGCCGGCATCGAAGCGATACACGCCGTTAAGTACGTTGAGCAATGAACTCTTGCCGGCGCCATTGGGCCCGATCAACGCGCAGATTTCACCGCGCTGCACTTCAAACGACAACGCATTGATCGCCTTGACGCCCTTGAACGACAGCGAGATGTCCCGCACCTGGAGGATGGCTTGGCTCATGCACGTTCCCGTTTGAATTCGGCAAGCCACGTCGGCTCAGCATTGGATTTGAGGGGCTGCCAGATATAAGCCAGCCGCTGGAAGCCCAGCAGTTTGCGCACGCGGTTTTTCAGCAGGCGGCGCAGGCCACTTTGCGGATGGGCAATGGCCCAGTCGCACAGGCGCCGACGCCAGGTGCCGTGGGGTGCCAGGCGGCTTTCGATGTCGTCGGCCAGGTGCTGCAGGCGCGCGGGCGACAGCAGCAGGCCGGTGGGCGCCACTTCACTGCGATCACGCCGCGCCGAGGCCAGGCTTTCCGGGAAGGCCAGGCCGTGGCCGCTGTTCAGCCACTGCTCCAGCACCACGGCCAGGCCGCCTTGCCACTGGGTGCCTTCTTCGCTCCATAGCGCGGTTTCGCCTGTGGGTTGCCACCAGCGCTGCTGGTATTGCGCCGGCTCGACCGGGCCCAACAGTTGAGCGAAATCCAACCGCTGGGTGAACGTCCAATCGCGCTGGCGACCTTGAACGTAGGCGTGACTGGGATGAATACGCCACAGCTGTTGCTCCAGAGCCTGCGGCTCGAGGTTATCGGCCAGCGTCAGCACCTGTGCGCCCACGGACTGGGCCGCCAACGCCAGCAACAGCAGGTTCGGCTCAAAGGCGCCGCTGAGCACCACGCGTGACTGTTCACTTAAACCGTGCTGGCGCAAACCGCCGGCCAGGCGTTCGACGTCGCGCAAGGTGTCGATCCAGCGCCAGGCATACCACTGGCCCTGGCGCTTGTGGCGCAGGGCGATGTGCAACGGCGTGAGTTGCGCCCAGTGGCGCAGGTGTTCCAGGAGGGCCGTTGGTTCGTGCACGCTCATAGGGGGTTGCTCCTATTGGGGGGGTGTGCGTGCGGTGGTCCGCTGGCTTGATTATTTGGATCGACACGGGACAACTGTGGGAGGGGGCAAGCCCGCTCGCCACAGTTACAGTGTTCCTCCTTAACTGACTGGCATTAGGGCAAGCCCCCTCCCACATTGGTTTTATGTGAGCCTGATAGATCACGGTAGCCGGCGCCCGGGTGGTTCGAGCCCAACCTTGCACCGTCGCCAAACAACTTCTCGCGCAACGTGCCCTGGGCGTATTCGGTCTTGTACACGCCGCGCTTCTGCAACTCCGGCACCAGCCACTCGACGGCGTCGACAAAGGTTTCGTGAGTCAGCGCATAGGCGAGGTTGAAGCCGTCGACGTCGGTCTCTTCGACCCACTCCTGCAACAGGTCGGCGACGGTCTGCGGGCCGCCGACGAACAGCGGGCCAAAGCCGCCGATACCGACCCAATCGGCCAGTTCGTTGGGGGTCCAGACCTTGTTCGGGTCCGCCGTAGAGAAGGCTTCCACGGCCGATTGAATCGCATTGGTGTGCACGTGCTTGAGCGGTTCATCCGGCTTGAACTGGCTGAAATCGATCCCGGTCCAGCCGGAGATCAGCGCCATCGCACCTTCATAGCTGACGTAGGATTTGTACTCGTCAAACTTGGCCTTGGCCTTGGCATCGGTCTCGTCGACGATCACCGTCTGCAAGTTGAAGATCAGGATTTTCTTCGGGTCGCGCCCGGCTTCGGCCGCACGGCGGCGGATGTCGGCGACGGTCTTTTTCAGCAACACCTTGGACGGCGCGGCAACGAACACGCATTCGGCCTGCTCGGCGGCGAACTGTTTGCCACGGCTGGAGGCACCGGCCTGGTACAGCACCGGCGTGCGCTGCGGCGACGGTTCGCACAGGTGGATGCCGGGTACCTGGAAGTGTTTGCCGACGTGGCGGATCTCGTGGATTTTGCTTGGATCGCTGAAAATCCGCCGTTCACGGTCACGCAGTACCGCGCCCTCTTCCCAACTGCCTTCCCAGAGTTTGTAGCAGACCTCTAGGTATTCCTCGGCGTAGTCGTAGCGCGCATCGTGTTCGGTCTGGGCTTTCTGGCCAAGGTTCTTGGCGCCGCTTTCCAGGTAGGACGTGACGATGTTCCAGCCGATGCGGCCCTTGGTCAGGTGGTCGAGGGTCGAGAGCCTGCGCGCAAACGGATACGGATGTTCGAACGACAGCGACGCGGTCAGGCCAAAACCCAAGTGCTCGGTGACCAGCGCCATCGGTGCGATCAGCGACAACGGGTCGTTGACCGGCACCTGGGTCGCCTGGCGAATCGCCGCGTCGCCATTACCGTTGTACACGTCGTAGATGCCCAGTACGTCGGCGATAAACAGGCCGTCGAACTTGCCGCGCTCGAGGATCTTCGCCAAGTCGGTCCAGTACTCAAGATCCTTGTACTGCCACGAGCGGTCACGCGGATGTGCCCACAGGCCCGGCGATTGGTGGCCGACGCAGTTCATGTCGAAGGCGTTCAAGCGGATTTCACGGGACATCACAGCACTCCGTTGAGGTGGTAGTTGCCGACGACCTGGTACTTCCAGCGCAACGGATCATCCAGGGTCGGTGGCAGCGCGGTGCGTTGGCCGGTCAGTTCGAACTCAGCGTTGCTGGCCGCGATAAGGGCCTCGGCGGCAGCGATCTGCGCTTCGGTGGCGGCCACCGGGCTGGGATGGGTGTCGGCGCGTTCAAGCAAGGCAGCGGCCACGTCGACGCGGATCTGCAAATCGCCGAAGCGGCTGATCACGTAGGGGTCATCGCTTTTTTCGACGTGGCGACGGGTGCTGTCCAGCAGTTGGCGTGCGAGCGTCAGTGCGGTCATGGGTCAGGTCCTCAGTTCCAGGCGTGGCGCGCAGGTTTCACGCCGTTGAGCACGAAGTTGCCGATCAGGTGGTATTTCCAGCGGGCCGGGTCGTGCAGGGTGTGGGTGCGCGCGTTGCGCCAGAAGCGGTCGAGGTTGTGCTTGGCGGTGACCGAGCGGGTCCCGGCCAGTTCGAAGAGTTTGCTGCTGGCGAGCAACGCGGTTTCGGCCGACAGGACCTTGGCCTGGGCGACCACCAGCGAGGCTTGGGCAACCGTGTCTTCATTCGGTTCGGCGAGGGCCCGGTCGACAGCCAGGCCGGCCTTGGCGAGGATGGCTTCGGTGCCGTGCACACGCCATTCCAGATCACCGATGGCGGCGATGGTGAATGGATCCTGCCAGCCGTGATCCTGCTGGCTGTCGATCCACGGGCGGGCCTGGCGCGCGAAGATTTTTGCCTGTTCAAGGGCGCCGAGGGCAATGCCGGTGTCAACGGCGGCCTGGATGATTTGCGAAATCGGCCCATCGGCCGTGGGTTGGTCAAACGCCAGGTGGGCGGGAATCACCGCGCTCAAGGGCACGGTCACGCCGTCGAGGGTCACACCACCGCTGGCGGTGGTGCGCTGGCCGAAGCCGTCCCAGTTGTCGATGACGGTAAGGCCTGGCGCATCGCGCTCGACGAGGCCGATGAACGCCTGACCCTTTTCGTTATTACCCACGGTGGGCACGATATGCGCGAACAACGCGCCGGTGCAGTAGAACTTCTCGCCGTTGATTTGCGCGGTGTCGCCGTGAAAGCGGATCTGGGTATCGAAGGTACCGGCGTTTTTGCTCTTGGCCTCGGAGAAGGCGTTACCGAAGCGATAACCCGCCAGGACTTTTCCGAAGTAGTGGAGCTTTTGTTCCTCGGTGGCGGTTTGCACGAGGATGTCCACTACGCCCAGATGGTTCTGCGGAATTTGTCCCAAAGACGGGTCGGCGGCGGAGATCAACTTGATCACCTCGGCCACCGTCACATAGGACACCTCGGCGCCGCCATAGGCCTTGGGAACGGTGATGCCCCACAGGCCGCTGGCGGAAAATTCGTCAAGCTCGGCGACAGGCAGGCGACGCTCACGGTCACGCTCGCTGGCGTCGACGGCAAAGCGTTCGGCCAGGCGCTTGGCGACCTCGATGGCCTCCGCGTCCGAGCGGATGATATGGGCAGGTTGTTGAGGGTGGGCAGACATGGGCCGACTCCAGGCTCCGATGGGATACTGGAGTGATTGCAGGAGTCGTGCCTGAATTTAATCGTCAGTAAAATCAGGCGGTTGCTGCGTAAACAGACGTACAACCGCGGTTTCAAACCAGCAAAGTGTCCATCCACTGTTGGCTGGTAAACAGTTAGATCGCCCCGTTGCGTACGAAGCGCACGGCGACGTGGCCGTCATTGCGATAGGCATGGGGTCGGTGGCTGGCGAACAACCCCGCGCGGCGGGAACAGCTCGCTGATCGGCACCGGCTGCTCGGCCGACTCCAGCCAACGGTCGGCGGCGATGCAATCGGTAAGCCATTGGGTGAGGTCGTCGGCGTTGTCCGGGTCTACGCTCATGCGCGCGGCGTTGCCGTTGAGGGATGGCATATCGGAGTTATAGCGGGACTTTCAATAAAACCAGATAGTCGAAAGAAATGCGGGACTATTCGGCCAAGCCGAGAAACAATTACCCCAACAGTGTGGTGCCGTAAACAGTTGGACCTTTCGAAGACTACGACCTTGCGATTCATTCGATACCCAACTTAAATACTCAGGGCGATGGCCCTGAGTATTGGAACCACCAGCATATAGCAATCCAGGATCATCTCAACACGATATATGGACTCTCATGAGAGTAACCCAGTACTTCATCATCGAGCATAACAAAATAACTGGCAAAGACGGACTCCGAATCGAATACGATAGCAAACTTTAAAACAGCCTCATAAGAGGGTTCCAACTTCTCAACGGTGATCACGGAAAATTCAGTACCGTTCCCTTTCACACTCCAGTAAATCTTATGCCCTATCGATATCCCTGGATACTGCGGAATAACAATCCGGCCTTTGCCACCGATCACCTCAATGTACTTCACAGTATTGCCATGAGAGGGTCTAATTTCTGGAGCGGGTAACAGCTGTTCCCTGGATAGGTGTTTTGCTTTCATCAGTATTTCCTCCATGAGATTATAAAAACCACTCAACATTCACTGGTTTGGCATGAATCAACTTATTGAATGGCAATACCGACTCTAATCCCCCTATCCAAAGAAAATAAGCTGTGAAACCTGACAGTTGACAGGCATAAATAACAGTGATCGTCAGATCACTATATTTCTCACGAACCGCACTACCACACCCTCTGGGTTGCGATAAGAATGAGGCTGGTGGCTGGAAAACATGAAGAATTCGCCGGCATTGATGGCGTTTTCCTGCTCGCCCACCACCAACGTCAAGCTGCCTTCGAACACGAACACCTGCACGCTCCAGCCTTCCGGGTCTGGCTCAGGGCTGTAGCGGTCCCCCGGCTCCAGGCGCATTTCCCACAACTCGACTTCGCGCCGCGCGGTGGCCTTGGCCAGCAACACCGCCTTGCTGCCGGCAATTTCACCGGCCCAGGCCAGTTCGTTGATGCGGCTGTGGTCGGGTGCATCCGGCGCCTGGATCAGGTCGCTGAACGCCACATCCAACGCTTCGGCCACGCGGTCGAGGGTGGACAGGCTGACGTTCTTCTCCCCGGCCTCGATGGCCACCAGCATACGCCGGCTGACCCCGGACTTTTCCGAGAGCGCGGTCTGGCTCAGGTCGGCGGCGTGGCGCAAGCGACGAACGTTCTGGCTGACGTGCTGCAGGACCGAGGCCCGTTGTGGATTTTCTTTGTGCACTATATTGCTCAATGGGTGGGTGTGCGCAGTATACTGCCCAGCGTGCGGCGCATTGTGCGGTCCGTGCCTTTCCCTTGCAAGACCGAGCCGCCATGACTACCCCGAACTCCCCGTCGCGTTTCAACCGCTTCAGCAAAGCCGAATGCATCCTGGTGTTTATCACCATGATTTGGGGCGGCACGTTTTTGCTGGTGCAGCATGCCATGACCGTCAGCGGGCCGATGTTTTTCGTGGGCCTGCGCTTTGCGGCGGCGGCGATTGTGGTGGGGTTCTTTTCCTTGCGTACCTTGCGCGACCTGACGTTGTTCGAACTGAAGGCCGGCGTGTTCATCGGCGTGGCGATCATGTTCGGCTACGGCTTGCAGACCATTGGCCTGCAGACGATCTTGAGCAGCCAGTCGGCGTTCATCACCGCGCTCTATGTCCCGTTCGTACCTTTATTACAGTGGCTGGTGCTGGGCCGTCGTCCGGGGTTGATGCCGAGCATCGGCATCATGCTGGCGTTTGCCGGGTTGATGTTGTTGACCGGTCCTGCCGGTGCCTCGTTGAATTTCAGCCCCGGTGAAATCGCCACATTGATCGGCGCGATAGCGATTGCGGCCGAGATCATTTTGATCAGTGCGTTTGCCGGGCAGGTGGACGTACGCCGGGTGACGGTGGTGCAACTGGCTACCGCGTCGCTGCTGTCGTTCCTGATGGTGGTGCCCATGGGTGAGGCGCTGCCAGGGTTTTCGTGGCTGCTGCTGTTCAGCGCGGTGGGCCTGGGCCTGACCAGTGCGGTGATCCAGGTCGCGATGAACTGGGCGCAGCAGAGCGTTTCGCCGACACGGGCCACGTTGATCTATGCCGGTGAGCCGGTGTGGGCAGGGGTAGTCGGGCGGATCGCCGGCGAGCGGTTCCCGCCGATTGCGATGCTGGGTGCGGCGTTGATTGTGGTGGCGGTGATTGTGAGTGAGATGAAGAGGAGCAGCTCGAAAGTTGTCGATGCCGAGGCCGAAGTTGAACCGGAGAGTCGCAGGTGATGCTTTAAGCTGCAAGCTGCAAGCTGCAAGCTGCAAGAAATACGCGGTCGGCTATTATCTTGCAGCTTGCCGCTTGTAGCCGCCTTCCACTGCCTCTGTAGGATCCTGCCACATCTTGCCGTTTGGTGATCGTGAAAGCGGCACGTATGATGCATCCCAAACTCCCGCAGATTAGAAGCCTATGTCCCTGATAGTTCTACTGCTTCTGCCGTTCATTGGCAGCTGTCTGGCGGCCTTGCTGCCGCATAATGCACGTAACACCGAATCCCTGCTGGCTGGCCTCGTGGCCCTGGTCGGAACCGTTCAAGTCGCCCTGCTCTACCCCCTGATCGCCCACGGTGGCGTGATCCGCGAAGAATTCATGTGGTTGCCCAGCCTCGGCCTGAATTTCGTCTTGCGCATGGATGGGTTCGCCTGGTTGTTCTCGATGCTGGTGCTCGGCATCGGCACGCTGGTGTCGCTGTATGCGCGTTACTACATGTCGCCGGACGATCCGGTGCCGCGTTTCTTCGCGTTTTTCCTGGCCTTCATGGGTGCCATGCTCGGGCTGGTGATTTCCGGCAACCTGATCCAGATCGTGTTCTTCTGGGAACTGACCAGCCTGTTCTCGTTCCTGTTGATCGGCTACTGGCACCACCGCGCCGATGCGCGACGCGGTGCCTATATGGCGCTGATGGTCACCGGCGCGGGCGGCCTGTGCCTGCTGGCCGGGGTGATGCTGCTGGGGCATATCGTCGGCAGCTATGACCTGGACCTGGTGCTGGCTGCCGGCGACCAGATTCGCGCACATTCGCTGTACCCGGTGATGCTCGCGCTGGTGCTGATCGGCGCCCTGAGCAAAAGCGCGCAGTTCCCGTTCCACTTCTGGCTGCCCCACGCGATGGCGGCCCCCACGCCGGTGTCGGCGTATCTGCATTCGGCAACGATGGTGAAGGCCGGCGTGTTCCTGCTGGCCCGCCTGTGGCCGTCGCTGTCCGGCAGCGAAGAATGGTTCTGGATCGTCGGCGGTGCCGGCGCCCTCACCCTCCTCCTCGGCGCTTACTGCGCCATGTTCCAGAATGATCTCAAGGGCCTTTTAGCCTATTCCACCATCAGCCACCTCGGGCTGATCACCCTGCTGCTGGGCCTCAACAGTCCCCTGGCCGCCGTCGCAGCCGTGTTCCATATCCTCAACCACGCCACCTTCAAGGCCTCGCTGTTCATGGCGGCGGGCATCATCGACCACGAAAGCGGCACGCGGGACATCCGCAAACTCAGTGGCCTGGTGCGCTTGATCCCGTTTACCGCGACCCTGGCCATGGTTGCCAGTGCATCCATGGCCGGCGTGCCGTTGCTCAATGGTTTCCTGTCCAAAGAGATGTTCTTCGCCGAAACGGTGTTTATCTCGGCGACCCAATGGGTGGAAATCGCCCTGCCGGTGATCGCCACCATCGCGGGTACGTTCAGCGTGGCCTACGCCCTGCGGTTTACGGTCGATGTGTTCTTCGGCCCGCCCGCCACCGACCTGCCCCATACGCCTCACGAGCCGCCGCGCTGGATGCGCGCGCCGGTTGAGCTGTTGGTGTTTACCTGCCTGCTGGTGGGCATCTTCCCGGCCCAGGTGGTCGGTTCGATCCTCGCCGCCGCCGCGCTGCCGGTGGTCGGTGGCGTGCTGCCGGAGTACAGCCTGGCGATCTGGCACGGCTGGAATGCGCCGATGATCATGAGCCTGGTGGCCATGTCCGGTGGCGTGGTGCTTTACCTGCTGCTGCGCAAGCAACTCAAGCGTGGCCGCTTCAAGTACCCACCGATCATCAGCTACTTCAACGGCAAGCGCGGCTTCGAGCGCAGCCTGGTGGTGATGATGCGTGGGGTGCGCAAGATCGAGAAACGCATCAGCACCAAGCGCCTGCAAACCCAATTGTTCCTGCTGGTGATCGTCGCAGTGATCGGCGCCATGATCCCGATGCTCAACAGCGGCCTTACCTGGGGCGACCGGCCGAAGATCCCGGGCTCCATCGTATTCGTCACCCTGTGGTTGCTGGCTATTGCCTGTGCCCTGGGCGCCGCCTGGCAAGCCAAGTACCACCGGCTCGCGGCCCTGACCATGGTCAGCGTGTGCGGCCTGATGACCTGCGTCACCTTCGTGTGGTTCTCGGCACCCGACCTGGCGCTGACCCAGTTGGTGGTGGAAGTCGTCACCACGGTACTGATCCTGCTCGGCCTGCGCTGGTTGCCACGACGGATCGAAGAGGTGTGGCCACTGCCCAATACCTTGCGCAAGGCGCGGATTCGCCGGGTGCGCGACTTCCTGCTCTCCACCGTGGTGGGCGGCGGCATGGCGCTGCTGTCCTACGCGATGCTGACGCGCCAGACGCCTAACGATATTTCCTCGTTCTACTTGAGCCGCGCCCTGCCCGAGGGCGGTGGCAGCAATGTGGTGAACGTGATGCTGGTGGACTTCCGTGGCTTCGATACCTTGGGCGAAATCACCGTGCTCGGCGCCGTGGCGCTGACCGTGTACGCCCTGCTGCGGCGCTTCCGCCCGTCCAAGGAAAGCATGCAACTGCCCGCGCAACAGCGCCAACTGGCACCGGACGTGGCCACCGACCTGGTCAACCCGCGCCAGGCCAGCGACACCGCCCTGGGTTTCATGATGGTGCCGGCGGTGCTGGTGCGCCTGCTGCTGCCGATTGCAGTGGTGGTGTCGTTCTACCTGTTCATGCGCGGCCACAACCAACCGGGCGGCGGGTTTGTCGCGGGCCTGGTGATGTCGGTGGCGTTTATCCTGCAATACATGGTCGCCGGTACCCAGTGGGTCGAGGCGCAGATGAGCCTGCGGCCGATGCGCTGGATGGGCTTCGGCCTGTTCTCGGCGACGCTGACCGGGATCGGCGCGTTGTTTGTCGGCTACCCGTTCCTCACCACCCATACCTGGCACTTCAGCCTGCCGCTGCTGGGCGATATTCATATCGCCAGCGCCTTGTTCTTCGACGTCGGCGTGTACGCCATGGTCGTCGGCTCGACGCTGCTGATGCTCACCGCCCTCGGGCACCAGTCGGTGCGCGCGCATAAACCGAGCAACCAGGCCAAAGTAGTCGCCGCCACCGAAGGAGCCGCCTGATGGAAGAAGTCATCGCAATTGCCATTGGGGTCCTGGCGGCCTCCGGCGTCTGGTTGATCCTGCGGCCGCGGACGTTCCAGGTGGTGATGGGCCTGTGCCTGTTGTCCTACGGGGTCAACCTGTTCATTTTCAGCATGGGCAGCCTGTTTATCGGCAAGGAGCCGATCATCAAGGACGGCGTGCCGCAAGACCTGCTCAACTACACCGACCCCCTGCCCCAGGCCCTGGTGCTCACGGCGATCGTGATCAGCTTCGCCATGACTGCGCTGTTCCTGGTGGTGCTGCTGGCGTCACGGGGACTGACCGGCACTGACCATGTGGACGGCCGGGAGCCCAAGGAATGAATTGGGTCAACCAACTGATCGTCGCCCCCATCCTGCTGCCGTTGCTCACCGCCGCCCTGATGCTGATGCTCGGCGAAAAACGCCGCCCGCTGAAGGCCAAGATCAATCTGTTCTCCAGCGTCATCGGCCTGGGCATCGCGATCCTGCTGTTGTACTGGACGCAAAAAGGCGGCCCCGGCTCGATTGGCGTATACCTTCCGGGCAACTGGCAGGTGCCGTTCGGGATTGTGCTGGTGGTCGACCAACTCTCTGCACTGATGCTGGTGCTCACCGGGATCATCGGCGTGAGCGCGCTGCTGTTCGCCATGGCCCGCTGGGACCGTGCCGGCACCAGCTTCCATGCGCTGTTCCAGATCCAGATGATGGGCCTCTACGGCGCGTTCCTCACGGCGGACCTATTCAACCTGTTCGTATTCTTCGAGGTGCTGCTGGCGGCGTCCTACGGCTTGATGCTGCACGGCTCGGGCCGGGCGCGGGTGTCGTCGGGCCTGCATTACATCGCGATCAACCTGCTGGCGTCGTCGCTGTTCCTGATTGGCGCGGCGATGATCTACGGCGTTACCGGCACGCTGAACTTCGCCGACCTGGCACTGAAAATCCCACTGGTGCCCGAGGCGGATCGTGGCCTGTTGCATGCGGGTGCGGCGATCCTCGCCACCGCGTTCCTGGCCAAGGCCGGCATGTGGCCGCTGAACTTCTGGCTGGCCCCCGCCTACTCCTCGGCCAGTGCGCCGGTGGCGGCGATGTTTGCGATCATGACCAAGGTCGGCGTGTACACCGTGCTGCGCTTGTGGACCCTGCTATTCTCCGGCCAGGCCGGCGCTTCGGCGTTGTTTGGCGGCGACTGGCTGGTGTACGGCGGCATGGCCACGATCATCTGCGCGGCGCTGGCAATGCTGGCGGCGCAGCGGCTGGAGCGCATGGCCAGCTTGAGCATCCTGGTCTCGGCCGGGATCCTGCTGTCGGCCATCGGTTTCGCCCAGCCAAGCCTGACCGCCGGGGCGCTGTTCTATCTGGTCAGCTCCACGCTGGCGCTGAGCGCGCTGTTCCTACTGGCCGAATTGATCGAGCGTTCGCGCTCGGCCAACGACCTGCCGCTGGATGAAGAGATCGACGCACTGCCCAAGGCCATGGAGTCGCTGCATCCGCGTCCTGGCGTCAACCTGGATGACGAGCAGAAAGCCGTGGTCGGCCAGGTAATCCCCTGGACCATGGCTTTCCTCGGCTTGAGCTTTGTCGCCTGCGCCCTGCTGATTATCGGCATGCCGCCGCTGTCCGGGTTTATCGGCAAGCTCAGTTTGTTGAGTGCACTGGTTAATCCCCTGGGCCTGGGCAGTGGCCAGGAAGGCCCGATCCGCCCTGCGGCATGGGGCCTGATGGCGTTGCTGATCCTGTCCGGCCTGGCCTCGCTGATCGCCTTCGCCCGCCTGGGCATCCAGCGCTTCTGGACCCCGGAAGAACGCCCATCGCCTTTGCTGCGCCGCTATGAGTGCGTGCCGATCTTCTTCCTGCTGGGCCTGAGTATCCTGCTGACCTTCAAGGCCGAGCCGCTGATGCGCTACACCCAGGCCACCGCCCAGAGCCTGAACAATCCGGAGAACTACGTCATGGCGGTGATGGCGACCCGCCCGGTCCCAAGCCCCGAAGCCAAGACCGCCGCGCTGGAGGTGCAACCATGAAGCGCTTGTTGCCTGCCCCGTGGCTGTCCCTGGCGTTGTGGTTGCTGTGGCTGGTGCTGAACCTGTCCGTCAGCCCCGGCAACCTGCTGCTGGGCGCGCTGCTGGGCTTCCTTGCACCGCTGCTGATGGCGCCGCTGCGACCGCTGCCGATCCGCATCCGCCGCCCCGGCGTGATCATCCGCCTGTTCTTCGTGGTCGGTCGCGACGTGATCGTCTCCAACCTGCAAGTGGCCTGGGGCGTGCTGATATGCGGCTCGCGCCCACCGCGTTCGCGCTTCGTCAAAATCCCCCTGGACCTGCGCGACCCCAACGGCCTCGCCGCCCTGTCGATGATCACCACCGTGGTCCCCGGCACCATCTGGTCGGAACTGGCGCTGGACCGCAGCATCCTGCTGCTGCACGTATTCGACCTGGAGGATGAAGCGCCGTTTATCGAGCACTTCAAGACCACCTACGAGCGACCCCTGATGGAGATCTTCGAATGAGCGCCCTGCTCTCCAATGCGATCCTGTTCAGCCTGTTCCTGTTCTCCCTGGCCATGGTGCTGACGTTGATCCGCCTGTTCAAAGGCCCGTCGGCCCAGGACCGCGTATTGGCGCTGGACTACCTGTACATCCTGGCAATGTTGATGATGCTGGTGCTGGGTATTCGTTATGCCAGTGACACCTACTTTGAAGCGGCATTGCTGATCGCGCTGTTCGGCTTCGTGGGCTCGTTTGCCCTGGCCAAATTCCTGCTGCGTGGCGAGGTGATTGAATGATGCCGTTATGGATGGAAATCGTCGTCGCGGTCCTACTGGTGTTGAGCAGCGTCTTCGCCCTGATCGGCGCGATTGGCTTGCTGCGCATGAAAGACTTCTTCCAGCGCATGCACCCGCCCGCACTGGCCTCGACGCTGGGCGCGTGGAGTGTGGCGTTGGCGTCGATTATCTATTTTTCGGTGCTCAAGTCCGGGCCGGTGTTGCACGGCTGGTTGATTCCGATTTTGCTGTCGATCACCGTGCCGGTGACCACGTTGCTGCTGGCCCGTACGGCGCTGTTCCGCAAGCGTATGGCTGGTGATGATGTACCGGCCGAGGTCAGCAGCCGCCGCTGAGCGCTGAGGCGAACACGGTTAAAAATGTGGGAGAGGCGGTGCGACGATTCGACTTGCTCCCGATGGCGGTGGTCAGCTACAGATGAGCTGACTGCTCCTATGCTCAACGCTGAACGCCCGGCAGATAGGGCTGTTGTGGCGAGCGGGCTTGTCCCGCGTTGGGCTGCGTAGCAGCCCCAAAACCAGCCTCTACAAACTGTCTGATACACCGCGTTCTTCTTTACTGGGGCTGCTACGCAGCCCAACGCGGGACAAGCCCGCTCGCCACAGGGAGATTTGTCAGGGTCTGAAAAGTTGTGTAGATACCCTTGGCTATCGGGGGCAAGTCGAATCGTCGCACCGCCCCTCCCACACTGGATCGGGTGAGCCACTCACTAAAACGGTGTGCAAAAAAACGCCCCGAACCAGTCGGGGCGTTTTTCATTCAGCGTTTACCCATCAAGCCTGATCAGCCAACCGCCACGTCGTCCCGCCCTTGCCGTCTTCCAACACCACGCCCATCGCGGTCAGTTGGTCGCGGATACGGTCGGATTCCGCCCAGTCCTTGTTGGCACGAGCCGCCAGGCGCGCCTGGATCAGCGCATCGACCTCAGCCGCATCCACACGCCCTTCGGCGCCGGCTTGCAGGAAGTCGTCGGCTTCCATCTGCAACACGCCCAACACACTGGCCAGTTCCTTCAGGCGCGCAGCCAGGCCAGCCGCTGCGTCGAGATCACTCTCGCGCAGGCGGTTGATCTCGCGCACCATCTCGAACAGTACGGCGCAGGCTTCGGGGGTGCCGAAGTCGTCGTTCATGACTTCGGTGAACCGGGCCACGAACGCTTCGCCGCCAGCCGGGGCAACGGCGGGCAAACCTTTCAACGCGTGGTAGAACCGCTCCAGGGCGCCCTTGGCGTCCTTGAGGTTGTCTTCCGAGTAGTTGATGGCGCTGCGGTAGTGGCTGGACACCAGCAGGTAACGCACCACTTCCGGGTGGTACTTTGCCAGCACGTCGCGGATGGTGAAGAAGTTGTTCAAGGACTTGGACATCTTCTCGCCATTGATGCGGATCATGCCGCAGTGCATCCAGGCGTTGGCGTAGGTCTTGCCAGTAGCGGCTTCGCTCTGGGCGATTTCGTTTTCGTGGTGCGGGAACTCAAGGTCGCTGCCGCCGCCATGAATGTCGAAGGTCTCGCCCAGGCAGCAGGTGGACATCACCGAGCATTCGATGTGCCAGCCCGGACGCCCGGCGCCCCAGGGCGATTCCCAGCTCGGCTCGCCGGGCTTGGTGCCTTTCCACAGCACGAAATCGAGCGGGTCCTGCTTGGCTTCGTCGACTTCGATGCGCGCACCAATGCGCAGGTCTTCGATTTTCTTGCGCGACAACTTGCCGTAGCCCATGAACTTGGCGACGCGGTAGTACACGTCGCCATTGCCCGGGGCGTAGGCGTAACCCTTGTCGATCAGGGTCTGGATCATCGCGTGCATGCCAGGGATGTGGTCCGTGGCGCGCGGCTCCATATCCGGCTTGAGGATGTTGAGGCGCGCCTCGTCCTCGTGCATGGCGGCGATCATGCGCTCGGTCAGCGCGTCGAACGACTCGCCGTTCTCGTTGGCGCGGTTGATGATCTTGTCGTCGATGTCGGTGATGTTGCGCACATAGGTCAAGTCATAGCCGCTGAAACGCAACCAGCGGGTCACCAGGTCGAAGGCAACCATGCTGCGGCCGTGGCCGATGTGGCAGTAGTCGTACACGGTCATGCCGCACACGTACATGCGCACCTTGTTGCCATCCAGCGGTTTGAAGACTTCTTTGGTCTTGCTGAGTGTGTTGTAGATCGTTAGCACGACAAATCCTTCTTTCTACGCAAAGCCGCCAAAGGCTTCACTGGCCCCACGAATCACGCAAGGTCACGGTACGGTTGAATACCGGATGACCGGGTTTCGAGTCCTTGATATCCGCGCAGAAGTAACCTTCGCGCTCGAACTGGAAACGGTCTTCCGGCTGTGCGTCGCCCAAAGAGGGTTCAGCACGACAACCCGTGAGTACTTGCAGGGAGTCAGGGTTGATGTTGTCGAGGAAGCTGGCGCTGTCTTCGGCCTTTTCAGGATTCGGCGAACGGAACAGGCGATCGTACAGGCGCACTTCGCATTCGATGCTGGCAGCGGCCGGCACCCAGTGGACCACGCCCTTGACCTTGCGGCCTTCAGGGTTCTTGCCCAGGGTTTCCGGGTCGTAGGAGCAACGCAGTTCGACGATGTTGCCATCGGCGTCCTTGATCGCTTCGTCGGCACGGATCACGTAGCTGCCGCGCAGGCGCACTTCGCCGTTCGGCTCCAGGCGCTTGTAGCCTTTTGGCGGCTCTTCCATGAAGTCATCGCGGTCGATGTAGATTTCACGCGAAAACGGCAGCTTGCGCACGCCGAGTGCTTCGTTTTGCGGATGACGCGGCAGTTCGAGGTGGTCGACCTTGTCTTCCGGGTAGTTGGTGATCACGACTTTCAACGGACGCAGCACGCACATGGCGCGCGGCGCGTTCGCGTCGAGGTCCTGGCGAATGCTGAACTCGAGCATGCCGTAGTCGACCACACCGTCGGAACGGTTGGTGCCGACCATCTCGCAGAAGTTGCGGATCGACGCCGGGGTGTAGCCGCGACGGCGGAAGCCCGACAGCGTCGACATGCGCGGGTCATCCCAGCCATGCACATGCTTTTCATCCACCAACTGCTTGAGCTTGCGCTTGCTGGTGATGGTGTAGTTCAGGTTCAGGCGGCTGAATTCGTACTGACGCGGGTGCGCCGGTACCGGCAGGCTGTCGAGGAACCATTCGTACAGCGGGCGATGGCTCTCGAACTCCAGGGTGCAGATGGAGTGGGTGATGCCTTCGATGGCGTCCGACTGACCGTGGGTGAAGTCGTAGTTCGGGTAGATGCACCACTTGTCGCCGGTCTGGTGGTGGTGGGCGTGGCGGATGCGGTACATGATCGGGTCGCGCAGGTTCATGTTCGGCGAGGCCATGTCGATCTTGGCACGCAGCACGCGGGCGCCGTCCGGGAACTCACCGGCACGCATGCGGGCGAACCAGTCGAGGTTCTCTTCTACCGAACGGTCGCGGAACGGGCTGTTCTTGCCCGGTTCGGTCAGGGTGCCACGGTATTCCTTGGCCTGCTCCGGGGTCAGGTCGTCGACGTAGGCCTTGCCGGCCTTGATCAGCTCGACGGCCCAATCGAACAGTTGGTCGAAATATTTGGAGGCATAGCGCACTTCACCGGACCATTCGAAGCCCAGCCACTTGATGTCGCTTTCGATGGCGTCGATGTATTCCTGATCTTCCTTGGCCGGGTTGGTGTCGTCGAAACGCAGGTGCGTGACGCCACCGAACTCCTGGGCCAGGCCGAAGTTCACACAGATCGACTTGGCGTGACCGATGTGCAGGTAGCCGTTGGGCTCTGGCGGGAAGCGGGTGACGATCTGCGTATGCTTGCCCGAATCCAGATCCGCCTGGATGATCGGGCGCAGGAAATTGACCGGGACGGCAGGTCCGGCCTTGGAATTCGAGGTAGGGTCGACAGTGGGCTTGCTCATAGGATCCTTGAACAGACAGGTTCGTGGCCAGGTGGGGCCAGATAAAACAAAGGCCGTATCATAGCTGATGCTGTCAAGGCGCTGACAGCGTTGAGGTGCATTTAACGCACCGCTGGTAAAAAACCACCTCGAAATTCCTGCTGGGCACGCTAAACTGCGCGCCTTGGTCGCCATTGCGCCAACCCGGTAAGGCGCCCCAGGCGTCCAAACCCACGAATTCCCTGAAAAGAGTAGTGAACATGACTCAAGTCAAACTGACCACCAACCACGGTGACATCGTCATCGAGCTGAACGCCGAGAAAGCGCCGATCACCGTCGCCAACTTCATCGAATACGTTAACGCCGGCCACTACGAAAACACGGTTTTCCACCGTGTCATCGGCAACTTCATGGTCCAGGGCGGCGGTTTCGAGCCTGGCATGAAAGAAAAGAAAGACAAGCGCCCAAGCATCCAGAACGAAGCGGACAACGGCCTTTCCAACGACAAGTACACCGTCGCGATGGCCCGTACCATGGAGCCGCATTCGGCCTCCGCGCAGTTTTTCATCAACGTGGCCGACAATACCTTCCTGAACCACAGCGGCAAGAACACCCAGGGCTGGGGCTACGCCGTGTTCGGTAAAGTCACCGAAGGCACTGATGTCGTCGACAAGATCAAAGGCGTGCAGACCACCTCCAAGGCCGGTCACCAGGACGTTCCAGCAGAAGACGTGATCATCGAGAAAGCCGAGATCGTTGGGTGATATTGCTGATTTCAGACCTGCATCTGATCGATACGCGCCCGGACATTACCCGGGCGTTTCTGGATCTGCTCCACGGCCGCGCCCGTGGCGCCCAGGCGTTGTACATTCTGGGGGACTTCTTTGAAGCCTGGATTGGCGACGATGGGATGACGCCCTTCCAGCGTTCGATCTGCGAGGCTCTGCGCGAGCTGAGCGACAGCGGCACCCCGATTTTTATCATGCACGGCAACCGCGACTTCCTGCTCGGCAAGGCGTTCTGCAAAGCGGCAGGCGCCACCTTGCTCAAGGATCCGAGTGTCGTGCAGCTCGCAGGCGAACCCGTGCTGTTGATGCACGGCGACAGCCTCTGCACCCGCGACCTTGGCTATATGAAGCTGCGGCGCATCCTGCGTAACCCGGTTGTGCTGTTTATCCTGCGTCACTTGCCGTTGCGCACCCGCCACCGGCTGGCGCGCAAGCTGCGCAGTGAAAGCCGCGCGCAAACGCGCATGAAGGCCAACGACATTGTCGATGTCACGCCCGAGGAAGTGCCGCGGGTGATGCAGCAGTTCGGCGTACGCACCCTGGTCCACGGCCATACGCACCGCCCGGCGATCCATAAGTTGCAGATTGGTGACCAGGCGGCCAAGCGCATTGTGCTGGGGGATTGGGACAAGCAGGGCTGGGCGTTGCAGGCGGATGAGCAAGGGTTTCAGTTGGCGGCGTTTGACTTCGTCAATCCGCAGCTGGCGTTGCCTGGCGCCTGATATATCAAACACCACTGATCCAATGTGAACAGAGATCAAAATGTGGGAGGAGGCTTGCCCCCCGATGGCCATAAGTATCTACACATCTTGAGCCGAGCCCCCTGCGTAGCAGCTGTCGAGCCTTGGCGAGGCTGCGTCGGCGGTGTGTCAGACGCGCCGCAAACGCAGCCTCGCCAAGTCTCGACAGCTACGAAAGCCAATCCACATCAATGCCTCCCCCCGTAGCAGCTGCCGAGCGCAAGCGAGGCTGCGTCAGGCGCGCTGCCGATTCAAGCTCGAGTCGCGGCCGACGCAGCCTCGCCAAGGCTCGACAGCTGCTACGCGTTATCCTACTGAAGTTGTGTAGATACTTATGCCCCGATGGCTGTGGATCAGTCAGCCTATTTTTGGCTGACACACCGCTATCGGGGGCAAGCCCCCTCCCACATTTGATTGCATTCCAATCCGTGCGGATCAGTGGCCGCTTGCTTCCGGCCCGGCCTTGGCGCCAAACGGCGGCTTCGCCAGCCACACCAGCAACATCAACCCCATGAACATCCACCCCAGCAACGTGAAGTAATCCACGGTGGACATCATGTACGCCTGGCTGGTGAGGATCTGGTCCAGTTGCGCATAGGCCTTGTGCCCTGCCCCACCAAGCGCCTGCAGCGCGTCGCGGGTGGCCGCGTCATAGGTGGTCATGTTCTCGCTCATGTACGCATGGTGCTGGTCAGCCCGGCGGATCCAGATCCAGGTGGTCAACGATGCCGCAAAACTGCCGCCCAAGGTCCGCAGAAAGGTCGCAAGACCGGCGCCGTCGGCAATCTGGTGCGGTGGCAGGTCGGACATCAGGATGCTCAAGGTCGGCATGAAGAACAGCGCCACGCCGATGCCCATGAACAACTGCACCAGGGCGATGTGGGTGAAGTCCACCTCATTGGTGAAACCCGCGCGCATAAAGCAGCTCAAGCCAATTGCCAGGAACGCCAGGCCTGCCAGCAGGCGCAGGTCGAACTTGTGCGCGTACTTGCCCACAAACGGCGACATCAGCACCGGCAGGATGCCGATCGGCGCCACCGCCAGGCCGGCCCAGGTGGCGGTATAGCCCATCTGGGTTTGCAGCCATTGCGGCAGGATCAGGTTGATACCGAAGAAGCCCGCGTAGCCCAGGATCAACACAATCGTGCCGATGCGAAAGTTACGGTAGGCAAACAGCCGCAGGTTGACCACCGGGTGCTTATCGGTCATTTCCCAGATGATGAACACCGCCAGGGCAATCACCGAAATCGCCGCGCCCACAATGATGAAGTTGGATTCGAACCAGTCCAGGTCGTTGCCCTTGTCGAGGATGATCTGCAACGCGCCGACGCCCACGATCAGGCTGAGCAGCCCGACGTAATCCATCGGTTGGTAGCTGGTCGCCACCGGGCGTTTCTTGAGCTGCGCACGCACCACCATCACCGCGAAGATGCCGATGGGGACGTTGATAAAGAAGATCCACGGCCAGCTGTAACTGTCAGTGATCCAGCCACCGAGGATCGGCCCGGCAATCGGCGCCACCACCGTGACCATCGCCAGCAGCGCCAAGGCCATGCCACGCCTCGCTGGGGGGTAGACCGCGATCAGCAACGTCTGGGTCATCGGGTACAACGGCCCGGCCACCAGGCCTTGCAGCACCCGGAAGCCGATCAACTCGGGCATCGAGGTGGAAATACCACACAGGAACGAGGCCAGCACAAACAGAATGGTGGCCCACAAGAACAGCTTCACTTCGCCAAAACGCCGGCTCAGCCAGCCGGTCAGCGGCAAGGCGATGGCGTTGCTCACCGCAAACGAGGTGATCACCCAGGTGCCCTGCTCCGAACTCACGCCGAGGTTGCCGGAAATAGTCGGCAACGCCACGTTGGCGATGGTGGTGTCGAGCACCTGCATAAAGGTCGCCAGCGACAGGCCAATAGTGGCCATCAACAGGCTGGGTGGCGTGAAGGAGGCGTTATTGCTCATCAGCGTTGCACAGCCTTGGGCGCGGCGATGCTGTTGTCATGGATCAACTGGGTGATCATGGCGTCAGCCTCGGCCAATTGTCGGTCATACACGTTGGTGGTGAACGAAGCCTTCTGCGGCGCCTGTTGCGCCAGCACCGGGCCGCTCTGGTCATGCAGGTCGACATTGACGACGGTGCTCAAGCCGACCCGCAGCGGGTGCTTGGCCAGCTCTTCGGCATTGATGTGGATGCGTACTGGCACCCGTTGCACGATCTTGATCCAGTTACCGGTGGCGTTCTGCGCCGGCAGCAGGGCAAACGCACTGCCGGTACCGGCGCCGAGGCTATCCACGGTGCCGCTGTATTTCACATCGCTGCCATAGATGTCCGACTCGATGTCCACCGGCTGGCCAATACGCATGTCGCGCAGTTGGGTTTCCTTGAAGTTGGCGTCGATCCACAGCTGGTTCAGCGGGATCACCGCCATCAACGCAGTGCCCGGCTGCACACGCTGGCCCAGTTGCACGGTGCGCTTGGCCACATAGCCGGTGACCGGTGCGATCAAGGTGCTGCGGGCGTTGGCCAGGTAAGCCTGGCGCAGTTGCGCAGCGGCCGCTTGCACGTCCGGGTGCGACGAGATCACGGTGTCGTCCACCAGCGCGTTGCTGGTCTTGAGTTGTTGCTCAAGGTTGGTCAGGGCGTTCTTGGCGGCGGTCAGGCCGTCACGGGCGTGGGACAGTTCTTCCTGGGAAATCGCGCCGCCCTGGGCCAGGGTCTTACGACGATTGAAATTGTCCTGGGCGGTTTGCACGTCGGCTTTCTGTGCGTTGACCTGGGCTTTCATGCCATCGACGTTGCTGTACAAGCCACGCACCTGGCGCACGGTGCGGGCCAGGTTGGCCTGGGCACTTTGCAGGCCGACGGCGGCGTCGTTGGGGTCGAAGTTGATCAGCACCTGGCCTTCGTGGACCAGGTCGCCGTCGTCGGCGCCGATGCTGACCACGGTGCCGGTGACCAACGGAGTGATTTCCACCACGTTGCCGTTCACATAGGCGTCATCGGTGCTTTCGTTGAAGCGCCCGTAGAATTCGTGCCAGGCCCATACGCCCACGACGCAGAGGATGACGATCAGCGCCAGGCCAATCAGCATGACTTTGCGTTTGCGCGGGTTGTTGTCTTTGGGTTGTTCTGTAGCGTTAGTGTTTTCGGCAGTGGCCATGACAAATACCTCAAATTATTCCGTGCGTGTGGCTGGGGTGGTCGACGCCACGTTGTCGGCGTTGTATCCGCCACCCAGGGCCTGCATCAATTGAATCGACAGATCGATTTGCCCGGCATTCAGGGTCGCCAGCTGACGCTGGGCCTGCAGCAATTGCTGCTCGATGCTGAGCACGTCCAGGTAGTTACCGACCCCTGATCCGTAACGCTGAACCACGGTGTCGTAAGACTGCTGGGCAATGTCCGTGGCGTGTTGCTGGGCCTGGATCTGCCGACCGGTTTCGCGCAGTTGCGAAAGGGTGTTGCCGATATCGCCCAAGGCTTGCACCAGGGTTTTGTTGTACTGGGCCACCGCCAGGTCGTAGTCGGCATCGCGCGCATCGAGGTCGGCGCGCAGGCGGCCGCCATCGAAGATCGGCAGTGAGATCGTCGGCGCAATATTGAAGAAGCGGCTGGCCGAGCCGAACATCGCATCGCCCAGCAACGACTCGGCCCCGGCGCTGGCGCTGAGGTTGAGGTTCGGGTAGAAACGCGTCTTGCTGGCGGCGATGTCCTTACTGGCGGCCTCGACTCTCCAGCGCGCGGCGATCAGGTCCGGGCGCCGGCCCAGCAACTCGGCGGGCAACACCGAAGGCACGGCGACAGCGGCGGGTTTGAGCACATTCGGGCGGGCCAGTTCGTTACCTCGGTCCGGACCTTTGCCGAGCAATACCGCGAGGGCGATCTTGGCGCTCTGCAGTTGTTTGTCGGCATCGATCAATTGCGACTGGGAACTGGCTTCCAGGCTTTCGGTTTGCTGGTACTGGTACTGGCTGTCGATGCCCGCGGCCAGGCGGCGTTTGCCCAGGTCGAGCATTTGCCGGGTGCGCTTGAGGTCATCGCCGGCCAGGTCGCGCACGATATGCGCCTGGCCCAGGTCGCTGTAGGCCTTGGCCACATCGGCGGCGAGGGTCAGGCGCGCGGCCTGCTGGTCGACTTCGGCGGCGCGGGCCTGGCCCAACGCGGCTTCCCAGGCGGCACGCTGGCCACCCCAGAGGTCGAAGTTGTAGTTGAAGCTGGCACCGATATTACGCACGGTCGAATAGGCGTCGCCCTCGCCGCGCGGGTCTTGGTCCTTGGCCAGGCGTGAACGGCTCACGCCGGCGCTGGCATCCAGGGTCGGCATGCGCGCGGCATTCGCGGCATAGGCGGCGGCTTCGGCCTGATGGGCACGGGCGCTGGCGACTTGCATGTCGGGACTGTTTTGCAGGGCTTCCTGGATCAGGCCGTCGAGCTGCGGGTCGCCGAGGCTTTTCCACCAGTCGGCGCTGGGCCAGGCGGCACTCGACAGGGTCACACCGCTCAGGGATTTGCCGGTTTGCAGGGTGTTGGCGTCGAGGCGCTTGCCCTGGGTGTCGAGGCCGCTGAAGTTGGCGCAACCGGCCACACTCATGGCCACGAGCACCAGGCAAAGGGCACGTGTGTTCATTCTTTACCTACCCGCTGCAGGGTGATGGGGTCACCGGCAGCTATCAGAATTTTCTTGAGGATCCGTTCCAGGGTTTGCAACTCGCCGGGCTCCAACGCCCCGGCCAGCTGGTTCAAGGCTTGCGCGCCGATGTACGGGAGCATGTCCGCCAGGCGCTGGCCGTCCGGGGTTAGGACCAACCGCACTTGGCGACGGTCCTGCTCGGAGCGCTTGCGATCCAGCAGGCCTTTCTGCTCGAGGCGGTCGAGCATGCGGGTCATCGAACCGCTGTCCAGGGACAGGTTGCGGCACAACTCCGCCGGGGTGTCGACGCCGAACTGCGCCATGATGATCAACACCTTGAACTGCGCGGCCGTAACGCCGTGGGGTTCCATATGGGTGTCGATGATGCGGTCCTTGAGGAGCGCTGCGCGGCCCAGCAACAGCCCGAGGTGGCAGTTGTGGAAGTTTTCAGGGGTGAAGTGAGGCATCGGAAGTCACCTTATTACTGCCTAGGCAGTGAATGTATGACCAGATGTTACTGCCTAGGCAGCGAAAGTCAAATGGAATAATTAGCTTGCTTGCTAATGTGGCAGGGAGCTTACCCCCGAGAGCGTTGGGTCAGTCACTGATGTGTTGACTGAACGACTGCTATCGGGGCAAGCCCCCTGCCACATTTTGTACCGCGAAAGGATCTAGAAATCGCGCTTGTAGAAGATATCGAGGGAACTGGCCACGCCACTCGCCACCTCCAGGTACACCTTCTTGCTCAGCAGGTAGCGCAAGGCGATGGTGCTGGCCGGTTCGAACACCCCTACCCCGTAACGCAGGCTGAGTTTCTCGGTGATCTTGCCGCTGGCCACCACCGCCGTGGTGGTGCCGCTGCCCTGGGTGTCGAGGTCGAAGTCCTGGATACCCAGTTTGTTGGCAAGATCCGAGGTGACCCCGGCACTGCCCATCAGGCCCAGGCCCAGGGCCGCTTGGGCGAGCATGTTGTTGTCTTCGCCGGTGGAGCTCAACGGGCGCCCCAGCACCAGGTAGGACAGCGCCTGTTCCTGGCTCATGGCCGGTTCCGAGAAGATTTGCGTGGTGGGCTGCTCGGCGCTGCCGCTCAGGCGGATGCCGGCGACCACATCATCGGTCTTGCGGATCGCTTCAATATCCAGATAGGGCTGGTCGAGCGGCCCGGCGAACAGCAGCCGCGCACGACGCACATCAAGGCGCTGCCCGTACGCACGGTAGCGGCCGTCGTTGAGCCACAACTCGCCACGGGTGTCCATGTTGTCGCCGATATGCACATGGCCCTGCACCTTGGCGGTGAGGCCGAAGCCCGAGAAGTTGAGCTGGTCTTCGCCCACCGCCACGTCGATATCCATGGCCATGGCCATCGGCGGCTTGCCTTCTTCGGTCTGGCTGCCGACGATCACGGTGTCATCCGAGACCTTGACGGTGGAGGGCGGCAGTTCGCGCACGGTGATGTCGCCGCGCGGGATCCGCACCTTGCCGGCAATAGCGAGCTTGTCATTCTTCAAGCTGATCTTCAGGTCTGGCGCCACTTCCAGCTCGGCGTAAGGCTCCACCGTGACCGGCAATTGCGAGCCTTGCAGGCTCAGGTCCACCGCCAGCGCCTGGCCCCAGTCGATCCGGCCCTTGAGGCTGCCCTGCCCGGCCTTACCGCTGCGCCACGCGCCATTGAGCTGCACGCTTTCACCGGCAATCAACGCCTGCACGTTCAGCCCTTCAAGGCTGATGGGCAGCTCCGGTCCGGACACTTCACCCCCCACCAGGTTGACGTTGCCGTTGACCTGCGGCGCCAGCAGGCCACCGGAGATGCGGCCGCTGCCGTTGAGCCTGCCATTGAGTTTCTCGACCATTGGCACAAACGGCCGCGCCACGGCGAGATCGAGTCCGGTGAGGCTGAAATTGCCGCTGATCGGCTTGTTTTTCGGTAACGGGTTGATCTGCGCCTGCAACAGCAACTCGCCGAGCTGGCCGCCACGGAAGTTCAGCTGGGTGTCGATACGCTTGGGGTTGAGGGTGGTTTCCAGCTTGAGGGTGTCGTAGGGGAAATCCAGCCACTGGTCCTTGTCCTTGACCCGCAGGGTGCCGCCGCTGGCATCCACCGAGACCACGCCTTTGGGGCCGCTGGCGGGCAAGTCGAGTTGTATGTCGGCGTTGAGATTGCCCTGCCAGGCGAAGTCCTTGGGCAAAAACGCCGCCAGGCTGCCGATGGGGAATTGCTTGAGGTGGTAGCGCAATTTGGGTTCGGGCATGAGGCGCTGGTCTTCACCGCACAGGCTGGCCGCGCCGGAGACCCAGCAATGGGCCGCGAAGGTCAGCTTGCTGTCGGCCATGCGCTCGATTTTTGCCGGTGCTTGCAGCCTCCAGTCTTGGCCACCCGTCTGCACATCACCACTGGCCAGGCGCCCGCGCCAGTTGCCTTGGTCGAGGTTGCCGTCGAGGGCCAGGGCGAGTTTGACCAAGGGGCCGGCCAGGTCGAGTTGGACCTTCTGGTTCCTGATGTCGCCCTGGGCGCTGGCGGTGAGCGTGCCGACCTGGGTGTCGCCGCTTTGAATGCCGTTGCCCTTGAGGTCGATTTTCGCGCGCTGGGCACTGTCCAGGTTCGCGTCCAAACTCAGGCTTTGCAGGCGATTATCGGCGAACGCCAGTTGCTGGCCCTTGAGCTCGAGTTTGCCTTGGGGCGCCTTGAGGCTGCCGGCCACGTCGAGTCGGCCATTCACCTGCCCACGCAACTGTGGCCACAGCTGGGCCAGGCGCGCCAGCTTGATGTCGATCTGCCCGGCCAGGCGTTGCTGCAGGCTGCCGCTGCCGTTGATGCGGTTGTCGCCCAGGCGAACATCCAGGTTGGCCAGGGTCCATTGCTCCCCCGCGCCTTCGGCCTTGGCCGCCAGCACGGCGGTTTGCCCACGCAGGCGGCCCTTGAGGTCGAGGTCGGCGTTGAGTTTGAGCTGTTCGCTTTTAAACTCACCTTGGCTGCGCAAGGGGCCAGCCAACGTGCCCGGCAATTGCGCCACCCAGTACGCCGGGTTCAGCGCCGACAGGTCCAATGCGGTATCCCAGGCAATGCCATCGGCGAATTTCAGGTTCAAATGCCCTTCGGCCTTGCCTTGGCCGGCGGTCAGTTTCAGCTCCGGCAGGAATATTTGCGTGAGGTCGCCACTGAACGGCGTGACCACATTGAATTTGCCGGCCGGGCCGTCGAGGTCGGCCTTGAGGTTGCCGAGGTAGTTGCCGTCTTTGTAGGAAACCTCACCGTTGAAGGTGCGCACTACCACCTGCGGCTGGTCGATCAGCGGATAGAGGCGGTGCCAGGGAAAATCCAGCCAATCGATCTTGGCGTCGGCGCTGAAGCCCTGTTGCCAGTCCAACTGGGCCGTGAGTTTGAGGCTCTGCTGCTCGCCGGCGTTCAGGTCCAGGCCGGCGATCTGCGCGCCCTTGGCGTCGACCTTGCCTTGCAGCAACAGGTCCACCGGGCCTTTCTCCGCCGGCAGCACAGCCTTGCCCAGCAGTTGGTAGCCGCTGCGCAAATCGCCCTTGGCGGTCAGGTCCAGTTGATTGAGTTGCAGGGTGTCGGGCAGATCGGCGCTGGGTTTGAAACCATCGGCGGTGATGTGCACCTGTGCGGGCAGGTCGTCCGCCAGGGGTTGCAGCTCACCCATGAGCTTGGCGGGCAGGTAGCCGCTGCTGTCGGCGTCGAGCTTGAGGGTCTTGAGCAGATCGCCCTCGACCTTGAGCGTCACCGTCCACGGTGCACCGCCCGGCGCATAGGGCAGGCTCAGGTTGCCGTTGGCGGTCAGCGGCCAGTCGCCGCTGGGTTGCAACAGGCCGTTCAGGTCCAGCACCAGGCCGTCCCGTTGCAGGTGCACCGCGTCAATCTGCATACCGGCGGCGGTCCAGTGCGCCGCCAGTTGCAGCCCCTTGAGTTGTTCGCTGCCGTTAAACAGCAGGCTGCCGACACGAACGTCGCCCAACTGAATGGAAACGGGCAGCTTCAGGTCCGGCAATTGAATCGGCCCGCTGCTCTCTTCGGTGCTCGGCGCAACGTCCAGGCGGACTTGCTCCACGTCCAGGCGATTGATGCACAGGGTCATGCGCAGCAGGCATGCCGGTGACCAGTCAAACGCCGGCGCATCCAGTTCCACGCGACTGCCGTCTTGCGCCCACAACAGATGATCGGCGCTCCACTGGCCGCCGAGGCGGCCCTGGAAATGCTCCACGCTCAAGCCCGGTACACGCCCCAGCGCCCAGCGACTGCCCGCCTGGGTGCCGAGCACCGCCCACAGTGCCAGCAACAGCACCGCAAGGATGGCCAACACAGCCAGCCCCGCTATTTTCACACCACGCATCACAGCTCAGGCCCCATGGAAAAGTGCAATCGAACGCCGCCCGGGTCTTCCAGGGCATGGGCCAGGTCCAGGCGGATCGGCCCGACCGGCGAGACCCAGCGAATGCCGACGCCGACGCCGGTTTTCAGGCTGGGCAAGTCCAGGGTATTGAAGGAGTTGCCCTGGTCGATAAAGGTTGCGATCCGCCATTTTTCGGCGATGGAATATTGATACTCGGCGCTCAGGGCCACCATATAGCGGCCACCGATACGATCACCCCGGTCGTTTTCCGGTGAGAGCGTCTGGTATTCGTAACCGCGCACGCTCTGGTCGCCACCGGCGAAGAAGCGCAGCGACGGTGGCACCGACTTGTAGCCGTTGGTGGCGCTGCCGCCGACCTGCGCCCGCGCCAGGAAGCGGTGGTTGTCCCACAGGGTGGTCAGGCCCTTGATCATCGCCGTGCCATAAAGCAGGTTGGTGTCGGACCCCAACCCCTCCTTGGCCACCTTGCTGTCGAATTGCAGGCGGTAGCCATTATGGGGGTCGATGCGGTTATCGCTGCGCAGGTAGGAATAGCTCACACCTGGCATCAGCAGGTTACTCAGGCCGGAGTCATTGCCCAGGCGATATTCTTCGCGCTGGTATTTGAGCGAGATCACCCGGGTCCAGCCACTGGGCAACTTGCTGTGCCATTCGGGGCCTAGGGTGAGCAATTTGCTCAAGGTGTCGGTGTTGGCGATTTCTTCATTCTGGTAACCGCCGGCGAAACGCAGCTTATCGGTAAGCGGCGGGTCGAGCGGGATGTCGTACCACAGCCCAACGTTCTGCCGGGGTGCCGACAACTCGGCTTCCCAGCCATAGCTGTGGCCTTGGGGATTGACCCAGTGGCGGGTCCAGTTGGCCTTGCCACGCGGGCCGACGTCGGTGGAGAAACCCAGGCCCAGGCCCATGGTGCGCGGCTTGCGGGTTTCCAGATTGACGGCGACCGGGATCACGTCGTTGGCCGAAGCCGCGGGTGCCGCGTCCACCCGCACGCCTTCGAAAAAGCCGCTGGCTTGCAGGTTCTGGTTGAGTTCGGCGATCAGTTCGGAATCGTAGGGCGCGCCACTTTTAAACGGCACCATGCGTTGCAGCAGCTCCTCGTCAAACGGCGTGTCGCCGGCAAAGCTGACCTTGCCCAAGGTGTAGCGCGGGCCGCTGTCGTAGATGAGTTCAATATCGGCGACGCCGGCCTGCGGGTCTACCGAGAGTTTCTGGCGGGTGAAGCGCCCGCTGAAAAAGCCGTAGCGCGAGGCCTGGTTCTGGATCAGACGCTTGGCGTCTTCGTAGTGGCCGTGGTTGAGCACGGCGCCGGATTTGAGGTCGTCGCTGGCGGGCACGCGAAAGGCCTTGAGGTTCGCGGCAGGGCCGTCGACCCGAATGGTCACGTTGCGCAAATGCACCGGTTCGCCGGGGTCGATGGTGAGGATCAGGCGCGGGTTCTTGCCGCCCTTCACATCGCTTTCGATCCGGGGCTGATAGAAACCGAGTGCCTGGGCAGCTTTGCGCGCCTGCTCTTCGGCACCACGGCTGAACCGCAGCAAGGCCTCTTCATCACGCTCGCCCACCCCGCCGATATAGCCTTCGATGTTGGCTTTCAACGCGTCGTTTGAAGGCTTGATCCGCACGTCCAATTCGCTTTGCGCAAATGCGCCGCAGCTTGTGAACAGCAGAACCAAGCCGCTGGTAAATCTTCCTGGAAACTTCATAGGCGCGGATGCTACACGAGCTGGGGAGAAACTTAGAACTCAGACGATTCTGAAAAATTCTGCGCTAAGCCGTTGCAGCATGTAACACCTGCGGATTGGGGTGGAAAAATACGTGTTCCAGAATCGGTCCTACAGCGACTTCACCGATCTCCTCATAACCCTGGCGTTTGTAGAACTCCAGATAGCGCGAATTCCCCGTGTCCAACACCACGCCGGATGAGTGCGGGTCTTCCGCGCACCAGTTGTGCACCGCTCCCAGCAGTTGTTCACCGTAGTGCTTGCCCTGGAATTGCGGGTGAATGCCCATCAGCGGCAGCACATGCACCGACTCGTTGGGCAAGCAGGCCATCACCGCATAGTGGTAGTCCAGGTAGCGACGGGTACCACGCACGCCGGTGCTCAGCCACATGCGCAATTGCCAGGCCCAGCTTTCGGTAATCCCCAGGCGCCGCTGGGGTGGCGCGATCAGCGCGATGCCGATCAGGCGGTCGTTGACGAACAGACCGATGGCGGGAAGTTTCTGGAAGAAATGCTGCTTGACCAGTTCGCGCACGGTGGCGCGTACCCGCTGTTCATAGCCTGCGCGTTCAGCTTCAAAGATGTAGGCAAACGTCGGCTCATGCCGATAGGCCTGGTACAGCAGGGAGCGAGCTTCGCGGGAATAGCCGCTGTTGAGCAGGCGAACTTCGCCAATGGCAGTGTCAGTCATACAGTCAATCTCCCTGGGCGCCACTCAATAGATGGCGTTCTTATGGGTACGAACCTACGCAGCACCAGTCGTTCCCAGACATTAGCAGTGCATCTGTCCTACCGCCACGCTGGCCCCCATCCGACTTGTCCGCTAGCATCGCCCTTTTGCCAGACTGGACCGCCGACCATGAAAATCGTCTCCTTCAATATCAACGGGCTGCGCGCCCGCCCTCATCAGCTGGCGGCACTGATTGAAAAACACCAACCCGATGTCATCGGCCTGCAGGAAACCAAGGTCCACGACGACCAGTTCCCCCTGGCCGAAGTGCAGGCACTGGGCTATCACGTGTACTACCACGGCCAAAAAGGCCACTACGGCGTGGCACTGCTCTCGCGCAAAGAAGCGTTGAGCGTACACAAGGGCTTTGCCAGTGATGAAGAGGATGCCCAGCGCCGCTTTATCTGGGGCACCTTCGCCGATGAAAACGGCCATCCGGTTACCATCATGAACGGCTATTTCCCACAAGGTGAAAGCCGCGACCACCCGACCAAGTTCCCGGCCAAGCAGCGCTTCTACGAAGACTTGCAGCGACTGCTGGAAAGCCAGTTCAGCAACGACCAGGCCCTGGTGGTGATGGGCGACGTGAATATCTCCCCGGAAGACTGCGACATCGGCATCGGCGCCGACAACGCCAAACGCTGGCTGAAAACCGGCAAGTGCAGCTTCCTGCCGGAAGAACGCGAGTGGATGGCGCGCCTGAAGAACTGGGGCCTGGTGGACAGCTTCCGTCACCTGAACCCCGATGTGGCCGACCGTTTCAGCTGGTTCGACTACCGCAGCCGCGGGTTCGAGGATGAGCCCAAGCGTGGGCTGCGCATTGACGTGATCATGGCGTCTACCGGCCTGGTGCCGCGGGTCAAGGATGCGGGTGTGGATTACGACCTGCGTGGTTTGGAGAAGCCGTCTGACCATGCGCCGATCTGGCTTGAACTGAGCTGACGATCAAATGTGGGAGGGGGCTTGCCCTCTCCCACTTTTTTAATCGCTTGAGTGTCGGTCACATTATTGAAACCCAACTGACTTAATCTCGCGGCACTCCCTTTGGCTTGAGAAGGTGCCGGCATGACGCTGCGCGTTCTGTTCCTGTTGTGTTGCGTGCTTTCCCTCCCCGTTGTGGCTGCTCCCCTACCCGTTCCCGACCAAGGGCCTGCCTTGCGCATCCAAGGTTCCAACACCATTGGCGCGGCGTTGGGGCCGGCGTTGGTCAAGGGGTTGATGGAGCATCAGGGCCTGCAGGCGGTGCACAGCGAACCCGCCGAGGGCGCCAATGAACAGCGCGTGGTCGGCAAGACGCGCCAGGGCAAGACGGTGACCATAGAAGTCGCGGCCCATGGTTCCAGCACCGGGTTTGTCGCATTGAAAAAAACCAGCGCCGACCTCGCCGCGTCTTCGCGTCCGATCAAGGACAGCGAACGGGTGGACCTCGAACCCCTGGGCGACCTGAAAAGCCCCGAGGCCGAACAGGTGATCGCCATCGACGGCCTGGCCATTATCCTCAACCCGCACAACCCACTGAATACGTTGAACACTGAGCAACTGGCGCAGATCTTCAATGGCGAAATCAACACCTGGGAAGCATTGGGCGGTGTCGGCGGCGCCATTCACTTGTACGCGCGGGATGACCAATCCGGCACCTATGACACCTTCAAGGAGTTGGTGCTGCGCCTGCGCGGCAAGCCCCTGGCCGCCTCCGCCAAGCGCTTCGAGTCCAGCGAAGCGTTGTCCGATGCGGTCAGCCAGGATCCCCAGGGCATCGGTTTTATCGGCTTGCCTTACGTACGCCAGGCCAAGGCGGTGGCAATTGTCGATGGTGATTCGCAACCAATGTTGCCGTTGAACAGCCTGATTGCCACCGAGGATTATCCGCTGTCACGCCGACTGTTCTTCTACCTGCCGCCGTCCTCCCGCAACCCGTGGGCCAAGGCGTTGGTGGACTTTACCCAGAGCAGCAAAGGCCAGGCGATTGTGGCGGCCAACGGGTTTATCGCGCAGCAGGTGCAGGCGATGACGGTGCAACCGCGTCCCTCGATGCCTGACGACTACCAAGCGATTGCCCGTGACGCCCAGCGTTTGACCGTGAATTTTCGCTTCGCGGAAGGCAGCGCCAGCCTGGACAACAAGGCGCGCCAGGATGTGCAGCGCGTCGTGGCCTATATAAAGAGCCACAACCAACTCGACAAGCAGGTATCACTGGTCGGGTTCGGCGACGCCAAGAATGACCCGCAACGCGCCGCGCTGCTGTCGAAGCTGCGGGCGATGGCGGTGCGCCGGGAATTGGTCAAGAGCGGCGTGGTATTGCGCGATATTCGCGGCTTCGGCGCACAGATGCCGGTGGCGGCAAATACGGCGGATGAAGGGCGGATCAAGAATCGGCGGGTGGAGGTTTGGGTGTACTGAGGGCTGCTGGATCTTCAGGGCCTGATCCGGCCTCATCGGGGGCAAGCCCCCTCCCACATTTTGATTTGGGAATACATTCAAAGTGTGGGAGGGGGCTTGCCCCCGATGCAGGCAACGCAGTCTTACTGCCCGCCGCGCATCAACTCTTTAGGCACATACTTGCCGATCTCGAACTTGCCGATTGCCGCGCGGTGCACTTCGTCCGGGCCGTCGGCCAGGCGCAGGGTGCGTTGCATGGCGTACATGTAGGCCAGCGGGAAATCGTTGGAGACGCCGGCTCCGCCGTGGATCTGGATCGCGCGGTCGATCACCTTCAACGCCACGTTCGGCGCCACCACCTTGATCTGGGCGATTTCACTTTTCGCCACTTTATTGCCCACGGTGTCCATCATGTACGCCGCTTTCAGCGTCAGCAGGCGCGCCATGTCGATTTCCATGCGCGAATCGGCGATTTTGTCGATATTGCCGCCCAGGCGCGCCAAAGGCTTGCCGAATGCGGTGCGGCTGACCGAGCGTTTGCACATCAATTCCAGTGCGCGCTCGGCCATGCCGATGGAGCGCATGCAGTGGTGGATACGGCCTGGGCCAAGGCGACCCTGGGCAATCTCAAAGCCACGGCCTTCACCGAGCAGTACGTTTTCATAGGGTACACGGACATTGTCGAACAGCACTTCGGCGTGACCGTGGGGCGCGTCGTCGTAGCCGAACACCGGCAGCGGGCGTACGATTTTCACCCCGGGGGCATCCACCGGCACCAGGATCATCGAGTGCTGCTGGTGGCGCGGTGCATCCGGGTTGCTCAGGCCCATGAAGATCAGGATCTTGCAGCGCGGGTCGCAGGCGCCGGACGT
This sequence comes from Pseudomonas sp. SB113, assembly GCF_040754745.1. Taxonomy (NCBI): domain Bacteria; kingdom Pseudomonadati; phylum Pseudomonadota; class Gammaproteobacteria; order Pseudomonadales; family Pseudomonadaceae; genus Pseudomonas; species Pseudomonas sp. SB113. The sequence continues at coordinate 103,299 of NZ_JBFMHW010000008.1, read as the reverse complement.
CCACCACTTCTTGCCGTTGATCACCCACTCGTCGCCCTGGCGCTCGGCGCGGGCGGCCATGTTGGTGGCGTCCGAGGACGCCACATCGGGCTCGGTCATGGCGAAGGCTGAGCGGATCTCACCGCGTAGCAACGGCTCGAGCCAGCGTTGTTTCTGCTCTTCGTTGGCATAGCGCACCAGCACTTCCATGTTGCCGGTGTCGGGGGCGGAGCAGTTGAACGGCTCCGGGCCCAGCAGCGAGCGGCCCATGATCTCGGCCAGTGGCGCGTATTCAAGGTTGGTCAGGCCGGCGCCCAGTTCGGATTCGGGCAGGAACAGGTTCCACAGGCCCTCGGCTTTAGCCTTGGCTTTCAGCTCTTCCATGATGGCGGTGGGCTGCCAGCGGTCGCCTTCGCTGACCTGGCGTTCGAACACCGGCTCGGCCGGGTAAACGTAAGCGTCCATGAACGCGGTGACGCGTTCACGCAGTTCCTGAACCTTGGGCGAATAGGCGAAATCCATGAGCAGCTCCCTTCTTTGAGAGGTTGTTTAGGTCATGCAATCGATGCTAGAACAGCGTTGATAATTTACCTAGCCTATTCTCGGCGTGTATTAACATTCATCACCGATATATGATTGACGTATGAGCACGTAACAAATCGCCACCTAATAATAAGAGCGCAACCCAATGAATCTGAGCAAGGTCGACCTCAACCTCTTTATCGTCTTCGACGCGATCTACACCGAAGCCAACCTGACCCGCGCCGGGCAGATTGTCGGCATCACCCAACCGGCGGTGTCCAACGCTCTGGCCCGCCTGCGCGAGACGTTCAACGACCCGCTGTTCGTGCGCACCGCCCAAGGCATGGTGCCCACGCCGATGGCGCAGAACATCATCGGCCCGGTGCGCAATGCGTTGTCGTTGCTGCGCGTGTCGGTGCAGGAAAGCCGCATCTTCAACCCACAGCAGGCGGCCAAGACCTACCGCATCAGCATGACCGACCTCACCGAAGCGGTGATTCTGCCGCTGCTGTTCCAACGCCTGCGCCGCCTGGCGCCCACCGTGGTGATCGAGAGCTTCCTGTCCAAACGCCGCGAGACCACCAAGGAACTGGCGGCCGGGCGCCTGGACTTTGCCGTGGATGCGCCGCTCAACACCGACCCGCAGGTGCGCCACGTCAAGCTGATGGAAGACCGCTACGTGTGCGCCATGCGCAAGGGTCATCCCATGGCGGGCAAGGACAAATTCACCCTGGATGACTACCTGTCGCTGACCCATATCCATATCTCCAGCCGCCGCAACGGTTTGGGCCACGTCGACCTGGCGTTGGGCAAGATGGGCATCCAGCGCAAGATCGCCCTGCGCTCCCAGCATTACCTGATGGCCTCGCAAGTGTTGCAGCAGACCGACATGGTCATGACCGTGCCGGAACGCTTCGCCCGCCGCCATGAACTGCACTGGTTCAACCTGCCGGTCAATGACGTGCCACCGGTGGAGACCCACCTGTACTGGCACGAAAGCACCGACCAGGACCCGGCCAACCGCTGGATGCGCGAGCAGATGATCGAGTTGTGCCAGCAAGTCACCGCCCACGAAAAGAAGCTGGATAAACAACAGGCCTGAGGTTGAAGAACGCCCCCTGTGGGAGGGGGCTTGCCCGCGATGGGCTGCGCAGCGGACCTTGACGTTCACGTCAACCTGCCATTAGCTTAGCGCCAAGACCTTCTTGAGCGCCCCCATGAGCACGACCTACAGCATCTCCGACCTAGCCCGCGAGCTCGACATCACCACCCGCGCCATTCGCTTCTATGAAGAACAAGGCCTGCTGGCTCCGGAACGCCGGGGCCAGGAGCGCATTTATTCGGCACGGGACAAGGTCAGCCTCAAGCTGATCCTGCGGGGCAAGCGCATCGGTTTTTCCCTGGCCGAGTGCCGTGAGCTGATCGAACTCTACGACCCCACCGGCGGCAACCAGATCCAACTCAACAGCATGCTGGCCAAGATCGCCGAGCGTCGTGAGCAGTTGGAACAGCAACTGTTGGACATCGAACAAATGAAGCTGGAACTGGACACCGCTGAAGAGCGTTGCACCCAGGCCCTGGCCCACACCATGGGCCAGGTTGGCCATTGATCAGAAGGTAGCTGCCATGTCCCTCCCCTCCCATGTACGCCTGGTGGAAGTCGGCCCGCGCGACGGTTTGCAGAACGAAGCCCAACCCATCAGCGTGGCCGACAAGGTCCAATTGGTGGATGCCCTCAGCGCGGCGGGCTTGAGCTATATCGAAGTCGGCAGTTTTGTCTCGCCCAAGTGGGTGCCGCAAATGGCCGGTTCCGCCGAAGTGTTTGCGCAGATCCAGCGCAAGCCCGGCGTGACCTACGGCGCGCTGGCGCCAAACCTGCGTGGTTTTGAGGACGCGCTGGCGGCGGGCGTAAAGGAAGTGGCGGTGTTTGCAGCGGCCTCCGAAGCGTTTTCCCAGCGCAATATCAACTGTTCCATCAGCGCCAGCCTGGAACGCTTTGCGCCGATCATGGCCGCAGCCAGGCAGCACGGCATCAGCGTGCGCGGCTATGTGTCGTGTGTGTTGGGTTGCCCTTACGAAGGTGAGATCGCGCCAGAGCAAGTGGCGGCGGTCGCGCGGGAGCTGTATGCCATGGGCTGCTACGAGGTGTCCCTGGGCGACACCATCGGCACCGGCACGGCGAGTACCACGCGGCGGCTGTTCGACGTGGTCGGTGCGCAGGTACCACGGGACAAACTCGCGGGCCACTTCCACGACACCTATGGCCAGGCCATCGCCAATATCTATGCCAGCCTGCTGGAAGGTATCACGGTATTCGACAGCTCTATTGCGGGCCTCGGCGGCTGCCCTTATGCCAAGGGCGCCAGCGGTAACGTCGCCACCGAAGATGTGCTGTACCTGCTCAATGGCCTGAGAATCGACACCGGTATCGACCTGGACGCATTGATTCGTGCGGGCCTGCAAATCAGCCACGTGCTGGGCCGCCCCACGGGTTCGCGCGTGGCCAAGGCGCGTAACGCCAGTTGAGTAGCGTAGCCGTGACAATGTGTTACCGCGCGACTACACATCGAGTAACACGGGAACATATTTAGTCGCATTTGCCGCAGGAAAAATCCTACCAAAAAATTAACTTATTGATTTTAAAGCAATTTTAAAAGTTGGCACGCCTTCTGCTATCTCTATGGCATAACAAGAATAAAAAGCGCCAAACCTAATAAAAATAAGACGAAACGACTCTGACATAACAAAAACAACACGGCAGAGACGCAGCTAACAGATTTTTTTGGAGAAGATGTGCTTCGCAGGGTCCGGCATGCCGAAACCCGCAACCGGTTAGAGAAAAATAAAACTACCTCAGGTAGCTACCCACTGGTTGGATCGTTAACGAAGAAGCAGATCAGCGCTCAAAAAAATACGTTTGCTCTTGACCCCGAATGGGGGTCGCCAAAACAGCGGTAAAGGGCCACGGCTGCCAAAAACAACAACAGGCCGCCCCTCAATAATAAAAAAGAGCACGCAACGACAAATTAAAGGGGACCCTCGGGTCCCCTTTGTGCTGTCTGCACCTGGCCTTTTCAGACCGGCGTCCCCTGCTCGGCGGCGGCGTTGTTGAGCACTGACCGCGTCAGTGTGCGCATGGCCTGTTCTTCCTGTTGCAAATGCAGCACGCCCAGCACGTTCAACTGCTCGAGATAGAACGCGCTTTGCATCGCGCCATCGACCAGGATTTCTGTCCTGGGCTTACCCAGCATGTTTACCAGATTATCCACCAGCTCAGTGTGTCGTGCCTGCCACTGATCTTTGCTCGCCTGATCCGCAGCAGTATTCTCCTGCGCCTCCCACTGCGCGAGCTCATCGAGCGCGTCGACCCTGGCTCGATTCAGCGCGTCGCCGGGCCCCATCAAGGCTTCAAGTTGTTGCGGGTACTGGGTGCGCAAGTGCTGTTGCCAGAAGCGCCGCTCGGCAAAAAACGCCGTTTCATCGGCGGTGACCTGTTCAGCCGCAAGCACCTGCGTATAGGCCTGGTCGAGTGCTGCCTGGCTGACATTCGCTTGTTGGGGAAACAGCATGCCTCGGGATTTCACCGGCAGGTCCAATCGGTCCGCCAGACCGACCCGATAGGCCAGGATGACTTCGACCTGCTCGGCGAAGCCAGGCCCCCGCGCCTCGACGTCGCGCTGCGCGATGACATCCACCAGATGCTGGCGAAACAGTTTTTTCGCGGTACTGATCAGCATGCTCTCGGCGTGCACATCCCCTGCCAGCAGCAACGCTCTGGCGCCGATCAACTCCCTTTCGAGGTTCATGAACTCCACGGTGCTCCCGTCGCCACAGGTGACTCGATCATCTGCCGTGCTGAATAAGATCTCGCGGATGTCCTGGCTTTGCTGCGCCGCTTCAAGCATGTCCCACACCCGTGCTGCCAGGGCCGCACGGGTGTTACCGGAAGCATATTCGGCACCGCGGGTGGTGTCGGCCAGCACCGTGAAGAACTGTTGCGAGTCTGCACTGGCACGCAGGTCATCCCACAGGTTGCTACGCTGGGCGCGCTGCACCTGCGGCGTATCAACCAGCCATAAATCCCGGGCATCGACGGTATCGACATGGTCCGTCCACACCGCCTGATGCGCCGGCAACTCAGCAGCAAGACGCGCCAAGGTGTCTGCCGATAACGGATTGTCGTGCACAATGATGCGTTCCAGATGCTCGAACGCGTACTCCGGCAGCGTGGTGAGCCGGTTGGTGTGCAGGTCTATCCGCGCCAGCTGAGTCAGTTGCTCGACGCCTGTCGGGAAGTGGGTACTGCCGGTGTTACTCAGATACAGCTGGTTCAGGCTGCGCATGCCGCGCACGTCGGCGGTCCAGCCGAGGTGGGGATTATCGGAGAGGTTGAGAATTTTCAGAGCCCGCATGCCTTCCAGGCGCACCCGGCCTTGCTCGCTCAGGCGGATATCATTGCGGCTCAGGTTGAGCTTGGTCAGCCCGGCGCCCGCGTTGGCAAATTCCGGCAGTTGGGTGAGGTTATTCTCGCGCAGATCCAGCCAGCGCAACCCGCCGAATGCCCGAAAAAACGGCAAGGAACTGTCCGACAACCCCATGCGGCGTAGATTCAGCCTGCCCACGTGGTCCATATTGGCGCTGAGCGCAGGAAGCTCGTGGATCACCTCATCGGAAAGATCCAGTTCATGCCCAATAGGCGTCCCATCCGCCGCGAACGCTATGGCCGTTTTGCGCTGCCAGGCGTTTCGCAGGTCCGCGCTGGCCCGACGCCTGGCGCTCCGGTAACCCGACTCGCCGGCCTGCTGCCAGGCGACCAAGTCGCGGTCGAGCTGCGCGAATTCCTGTTCAAGCTGGTTCAGCCTTGCCAGCAGCGTGGCACTGCTGCGGCCTTGCAGCCCAAGCATCTCGACAACGGCGTCAATGGATTTTGACGGGTACAACATCATCGCCTTCATGACACACACCGAGGGCCACGGCGTGGCGCCACCCACCGGACTCAGCGGGTAGCCGACACGCCCGTCGGCCAAGCGCATGGGCGACTTGAACCCCGGTTTGATCGCTTGCAGGCCCAGCGCCTCGCGGCTCGTCTGTTCACTCAGGGCCTGCTGCACGATCTGCGCCTTCAAGCCCGGGGTCGATGCACGGATTCGCGGCATGTCGAGGAATTGATCTTCAGTGGCCACCAGGAGCGCGCTATAGAACGCATCTTTGTCTGCCCGCCGGTACGTCAGCCTGTGCGACTCGCTGTAAACCGCCCACTCTTTCATGCTGACCCGTACCAGGCGAATCTGCCGAGGGGCATCCATGGCGCCAATACGATCCAACACCGCGCCATCGTAGCTGTCCGCCCGCAACTCGATCCCGATACCCTCGAGGCGACCGGCTATCGCTGCGAGCTTGTGCAGCGCCAGGTGTACGCCGTCCATCGTCAGTTCACTGTCGAACAGCAGCGCGGTATGCGCGCGCATGATCCGCGCTTTTTGCAGGTAATAACGGGCTTCTTCGGCCATCCGCAGGGGTAGCCGTGAGGTGGTGTCCATTTGCGCCACTTCCTGAGAGCTGGCATGGCTTGCCAGTTCCTCGGCGGCGAGCTTGGGCAAGCCGGGGAATGTACGCTGGATCAGTTGCGCGTGGGTATCGCTGGAGACATCCCCGGCCAGGACCTCGTCCCTGTAGAGCTTGCCCTGGGTCTTCGTGGCCACTTCGAGCAACCGATCACGGTACCGGAGCGCCCTCGCCTGCGGCGTACGCAGCGACTGCATCATCTGTTGCGCCTGGGCATTGAGCGCCTCGTCATCCGCCGCCCTGGGGATAGAGTTGCCCTCTGCATCCACTTCCCCGCCCAGAATCAGGCGAAACCGGACATCGCGCAACAGGCTGTCCTCATCCAGCAACTGGCGGATTTCAGGCTCACTCAGTTGCTCGAGAAACGCCGGTAGCAGCAGACCACTTTCAGCCTGCTCGGCCTCAACCTTGACCACCTGGCTGAGTGCCCGGACCTCGGCAGAACGCCAGACCAGATTGCCTTGCGCATCAAACATCACCAGTACCCGGGACTTGGGCCACAGGCCGTTGTCCAGCAGTAGCTTCAGTTGCAATGACGCATCGACCCGACCGAAGACCTGCGGGTCGGCGTTGCTCAACTGATCGATAAACGCCTGGTGCCTGGCTCCACACTCAAAGCGCCTGAGGGTTTCCTGGAATAACGGCGGGGGCAGTTGCTGGTCAACATAGATGCGCCGCAATGCATCATCGGACACCCCGCTGATCCGCCGGATCTGCTCCAGTTGGTCATCGCTGAAACGCTCGACATGCGGGCCGATACGCCGCAGCAGGGTTCTGCGATCCCACTTCAGCGGTTGTTCGAACTCATGCACCCAGGCGCCTTCGCCGTTATGACGAATACTCGGCGCATAGCGCGCCTCGCCCTCGGGGTGCACCAGCTTGAAGTGATTGCGGGTTGGCGTGGCCTGCACCTGATAATGCCCGCCCTCTTCGGCCGGCAGGTACAGTCGGCCCTGATGGGCATAGAGGCCGTCGGCCTGCGCGACAAGATCGGCCGGCAATGCGACCTGATGCCGGTAGGCGCCTGGGGTGAAGTCATACAGACGCGGGCGCCCGCCGAACTGCACATGCACCAGCCGTCTGACCAATGCCGTGTCCTTGAACACCATCAGTGCCTTGGGCACCGCCAGGCCCGCCAAGTTGAGCGCCACGCCCGAGAAATGTGCCCAGCTTTCGCGCACATCGCCGTTGGACCACGACTCGATCCCCTCGCACACTTCATAGGCCATTTGTACCGCGCCGACCACCAGCATCACTTCGCCGAGGCCCGGTACCACGAACGCCGCCAGGTTAAGAATGTTCAAGGCCTTGCTGCCCCACGACCACAGCCAGGCGTTATAGGCACGCTGGGTGATATCCGCCGTGGCCACCGCACTGGCGCTGGCGTTGTGCATGATTGCCTGCACGCGCTGCTGCGCGTAGTCCATCCACACGTCGTCCCAGGCCGTGCCGTAATGGCCCTGACGGTTGATCGAGCGTTTGTTGGACGCATCGAAATCCTGGTCGAACGTGTACACAGCCTTTGGATCAAGCAACATCTTGAGCCTGGAAAAAAAACCATCCTGCTCGGACAGCGGCACACATTGACTGAAGAACGTGCGGTACTCGACGCTGCACAGGCGCGTGGTCAAGTGCTCGGTAAACGCGACGAGGGTGTCGTAAGTCTTGAGCGGGTAAAGGGGGTCGCCGGGGATGTACACCATGCACGGGCGCGGCAGGATCTCGGCGTTGACAAGGTACTCCTGCCAGACTCGCGGCCCGATGATCAGGATGCCCTCCAATTGCACGTTCAACAGCCGGTACGGGCAGAACGCGACGTCATCCCCGGCCCATTGGTGTTTGGTTTGATTGAGCAGGATCGCGTTGATCAAGGCGTGCTGCGGCGGTTGAATATCGCCCTTCATCAAGGCGATTTCAGCAGCCAGTGCCAATTGATTTCGATGACTGGTGATCAGCGTGCCATAGAGCTTGCCGGGGGGCGCGCCTGGCGTTGAGCTGATATGCGCATTGAGCGCGGCGCGCGCGTGTTCGAAATACGACTTGCCCAGATCCAGCTCCCGGCACAGGCCGGCAAACGCGTGGGCATCGATGTCCAGCGTCTGTGCCTGGACACTCGTCACGGAATGCTTCCTGTCGGCGCGGTAGTGGTGAAAGTTGTACCGCGTGATCAGGTGGCAATCGCCGCATACCGGTTTTTCGGCCTCATCGGCAGTGAAATTATTCAGCGCCGCCTCAAGCAGGCTCAGGCCTTTGTAGAAATAGTACCGGGGCGCCAATGCATGAGCGCTGCTGGCGTCCACCTCAACGGGGCCGGGGTTGCATTCGTTTTCCTCCATCTTGCGTGCATAGAACACGGTGCGCACATCCAGGCGCTGGCCAAAGGTTTGTTCGATGGCGGCCACCAGCAACGGTTCGGCGTAGTCAACCGGGCTTTGCAATTGGCTGAGCAACTGGTCCAGGTTATTCAAGGCGCGCCGGCTGCGGTCGTGAACCTCCTTGAGCGTGGCCTTGGATGACGCTGAAGCCTGCTTGAACCAATCCGGTATACGCAGGCTCAGCGCGGCCAACTCGGTTTTACGCACGTCTGCGGCGGCGGTGTACCACGCCGGCGTGTTGTCTCGGATCACCGTGACATGAGGGCTTTGCTCTTCATCAGTGTCAGGTGCGGGTGGGTCTATAATCGGGACTGTCATGCGCATGGCCTTCAATGGCGAAATATCCCGCCACTCTAGGCAACGCGGTCCAGCCCGCGGCGGTAGCCATGCACCGCGTTTCAGCTCGCGTGGTGCAGCTCTTCGATACTGATCTCGCGCATGCGGAACTTCTGGATCTTGCCGGTCACCGTCATCGGGAACTCCTCCACAAACTTGAAGTACCGGGGCGTCTTGAAATGCGCGATGCGACCCTTGCACCAGCTTTGCAGCTCCAGCGCAGTGGCGACATGACCGGGGTGGAATTTGATCCAGGCGACAATCTCTTCGCCATAGCGCTCATCGGGAATGCCGATGATCTGCACGTCAGCCACCGCCGGGTGGGTGAAGAAAAACTCTTCCACCTCGCGTGGGTACACGTTCTCGCCACCGCGAATGATCATGTCCTTGTTGCGCCCGGCGATGCACACATAGCCGTGCTCATCCATGCTGGCCAGGTCACCGGTGTGCATCCAGCCCTCAGCGTCGATGGCGTCGCGGGTGCCGTCGGGGTTGTTCCAGTAGCCGAGCATCACGCTGTAGCCACGCGTGCACAGTTCGCCGACCTGGCCACGGGGCAGCGTGTTACCGGCTTCATCGATGATCTTGCTTTCCAGTTGCGGCTGGGTGCGGCCGACGGTGGTCACGCGGCGTTCCAGGTCATCATCCGCACCGGTTTGCAGGGACACAGGACTGGTCTCGGTCATGCCGTAGGCGATCTGCACCTCACCCATGTGCAATTCGCCGATGACCCGGCGCATCACCTCGATGGGGCACGTGGCGCCGGCCATGATGCCGGTGCGCAGGGTGGACAGCTCGAACTCGCCCCGGCGCGGGTGATCGAGCAGGGCGATGAACATGGTGGGCACGCCGTACAGGCCGGTGGCGCGCTCTTCGGCCACGGCGGTGAGGGTCAGCAGCGGGTCGAAGCCGTCATTCGGATAGATCATGGTGGTGCCGTGGGTGATGCAGCCCAGGTTGCCCATCACCATGGCGAAGCAGTGGTACAGCGGCACCGGGATCACCAGGCGGTCCTGCGCGGTGAGGCCCAGGCTTTCGCCGACCATATAGCCGTTGTTGAGGATGTTGTGATGACTGAGGGTGGCGCCCTTGGGGAAACCGGTGGTGCCGGAGGTGTACTGGATATTGACGGCTTGGTCGAAGTGCAGGCTGGCCTGGCGGCTGTGCAACTGCTCGGGTGGGAGGGCTGCACCGAGGGCCGCCAGCTGCGACCAGGGCAGGAATCCCGGGGGCGGGTTGGGGTGGAGGCTGATCATGCCGCGCAGCTCAGGCTGCAGCTCCTGCAGCATCGTGTGATAGTCAGAGGTCTTGAACGCCCCGGCGCACACCAACCACTCGCAACCGGACTGCTTGAGCACGTAGTCCAGTTCACTGCTGCGGTAAGCCGGGTTGATGTTGACCAGGATCACGCCGATCTTGGCGCTGGCGATTTGGCTGATGCACCACTCGGCGCAATTGGGCGCCCAGATGCCCAGGCGATCACCGGTTTGCATGCCCAGCGCCATGAATGCACGGGCGTGCACATCGACGGCCTCGGCCAGCTGCCGCCAGGTGTAGCGACGTTGCTGATGGCGCACCACAAGGGCTTCGCCATCGGGGTATTGCGCCACGGTGTGATCGAAGGCCTGGCCAATGGTCATGGCCAGCAAGCTCTTGTCCTGGGAGCCACGGCTGTAGCTCGGATGCGGTTGATCCATAACGACCCCTGTTGTCTTTTTTGTAGGTTGACGTATACGTAAACTACGATTGACAGCGCCATAACGCAAGCTTACGTTAACGTAAAGGTGAGCGTCCTTCCCTGGCACACCTTCCACACAACAACAAAGTCCACATTAAGGTGCCTGTCCATGAGTTACCCGTCCCTGAACTTCGCCCTCGGTGAAACCATCGACATGCTGCGCGACCAGGTGCAGTCCTTCGTGGCCAAGGAAATCGCGCCCCGCGCGGCACAGATCGACATCGACAACCTGTTCCCCGCCGACCTGTGGCGCAAGTTCGGGGACATGGGCCTGCTGGGCATCACCGTGCCGGAAGAATACGGCGGCGCCGGCCTCGGTTACCTGGCCCACGTGGTGAGCATGGAAGAAATCAGCCGTGGCTCGGCTTCGGTGGCGCTGTCCTACGGCGCCCATTCCAACCTGTGTGTGAACCAGATCAACCGCAACGGCAGCCACGAGCAGAAGCTCAAGTACCTGCCCAAACTGATCAGCGGCGAACACGTCGGCGCCCTGGCCATGAGCGAACCCAACGCCGGTTCCGATGTGGTCTCGATGAAACTGCGCGCCGACAAACACGGCGACCACTACGTGCTCAACGGCAGCAAGACCTGGATCACCAACGGTCCCGACGCCAGCACCTATGTGATCTACGCCAAGACCGACCTTGAGAAAGGCGCCCACGGCATCACCGCATTTATCGTCGAGCGCGACTGGAAAGGCTTCAGCCGCAGCAACAAGTTCGACAAGCTGGGCATGCGCGGCTCCAACACTTGCGAGCTGTTCTTCGATGACGTGCAAGTGCCGGAGGAAAACATCCTCGGCGTGCTCAACGGCGGTGTGAAAGTACTGATGAGCGGCCTCGATTACGAGCGCGTGGTGCTGTCCGGCGGCCCCACCGGGATCATGCAGGCGTGCATGGACCTGATCGTGCCGTACATCCACGACCGCAAGCAGTTCGGCCAAAGCATCGGCGAATTCCAGCTGATCCAGGGCAAGGTCGCCGACATGTACACCCAACTCAACGCCAGCCGCGCCTACCTCTACGCGGTGGCCCAGGCCTGCGAGCGTGGCGAGACCACGCGCAAGGACGCGGCCGGGGTGATCCTCTACAGCGCCGAACGCGCCACGCAAATGGCCCTCGACGCGATCCAGATTCTCGGCGGCAATGGCTATATCAATGAATTCCCCGCCGGGCGCCTGCTGCGTGACGCCAAGCTGTATGAAATCGGCGCCGGTACCAGTGAGATTCGGCGGATGCTGATCGGTCGCGAACTCTTTAACGAGACAAAATGAATTTCGTCAGCGGCAAGTGACAAGCTTCAAGCGGCAAGAGGACGGTGCTCTTGCTTCTAACTTGTAGCTTGTCGCTCGAAACTCAAAGCTGCTACGGAGTAGCCCATGCTTCTACACACCCAGCTCAACCCACGCTCAGCGGAGTTCGCCAGCAACAGCGCGGCGATGCGCCAACAGGTCGATGCCCTGCACACCCTGCTCGCCCACGTGCAGCAAGGCGGCGGCGCCAAGGCCCAGGAGCGCCACACCTCGCGCGGCAAATTGCTGCCCCGTGAGCGTATCAACCGCCTGCTGGACCCGGGCTCGCCGTTCCTTGAACTCAGCCAACTGGCCGCCCATCAGGTGTATGGCGAAGATGTACCCGCCGCCGGCGTGATTGCCGGCATCGGCCGCGTGGAAGGCGTGGAATGCATGATCGTCGCCAACGACGCCACGGTGAAAGGCGGCTCCTACTACCCGCTCACGGTGAAAAAACACCTGCGCGCCCAGACCATCGCCGAGCAAAACCGCCTGCCGTGCATCTACCTGGTGGATTCCGGCGGCGCCAACCTGCCGCGCCAGGACGAAGTATTTCCGGACCGCGAGCACTTCGGGCGGATCTTCTTCAACCAGGCCAACATGAGCGCCCAGGGCATCCCGCAGATCGCCGTGGTGATGGGCTCGTGCACCGCTGGCGGCGCCTACGTGCCGGCCATGGCCGACGAAGCGATCATGGTGCGCAACCAAGCGACGATCTTCCTGGCCGGCCCGCCGCTGGTCAAGGCGGCTACCGGTGAAGTGGTGAGCGCCGAAGACCTCGGCGGTGCCGATGTGCACTGCAAGATCTCCGGCGTGGCCGACCATTATGCCGACAGTGACGAACACGCCCTGGCCCTGGCCCGACGCAGCGTGGCCAACCTCAACTGGCGCAAGCAGGGCCAGCTGCTGCAACGCACGCCAGTGGCGCCGCTGTACAGCAGCGAAGAGCTTTATGGCGTGATCCCGGCCGATGCCAAGCAGCCCTTCGATGTGCGCGAAGTCATCGCACGGCTGGTGGATGGCTCGGTGTTCGATGAGTTCAAGGCGCTGTTCGGCACCACCCTGGTGTGCGGCTTCGCGCACCTGCACGGCTACCCGATTGCGATCCTGGCGAACAACGGGATTCTGTTCGCCGAGGCCGCGCAAAAAGGCGCGCACTTTATCGAACTGGCCTGCCAACGCGGGATACCCCTGCTGTTCCTGCAGAACATTACCGGGTTTATGGTCGGCCAGAAATACGAAGCCGGTGGCATCGCCAAGCACGGCGCCAAGCTGGTGACGGCGGTGGCGTGCGCCAAAGTGCCGAAATTCACGGTGATCATCGGCGGCAGCTTCGGCGCCGGCAATTACGGCATGTGCGGGCGCGCCTATGACCCGCGCTTTTTGTGGATGTGGCCCAACGCGCGGATTGGCGTGATGGGCGCCGAACAGGCGGCGGGCGTGCTGGTGCAGGTCAAGCGTGAGCAGGCCGAACGCGCAGGCGTCGGGTTCAGCGCGCAAGAGGAAGCGGCGATCAAGCAACCGATCCTCGACCAGTATGAAACCCAGGGTCACCCTTATTACTCCAGCGCACGCCTGTGGGACGACGGCGTCATCGACCCGTTGCAGACCCGCGACGTGCTGGCCCTGGCCTTGTCCGCCGCGCTGAATGCCCCCATCGAGCCGAGCCGCTTCGGCGTGTTCCGCATGTAAATGGAGCCGTCCCCCATGAGCGATTTCAACACCCTCGAACTGATCACCGACAGCCGTGGCTTTGCCACGCTGTGGCTCAGTCGTGAAGCCAAGAACAACGCGTTCAACGCCGAGATGATCCGCGAACTGATCATCGCCCTCGACCATGTGCAGAGTGATGCGTCCCTGCGTTTCCTGGTCCTGCGTGGGCGCGGCAGGCATTTCAGCGCCGGTGCCGACCTGGCCTGGATGCAGCAGTCGGCCGAGCTGGATTACCACACCAACCTGGACGACGCCCGCGAACTGGCGGAGCTGATGTACAACCTGGCCAAGCTGAAAATCCCGACCCTGGCGGTGGTGCAAGGCGCTGCCTACGGTGGCGCGCTGGGCCTGATCAGTTGCTGCGACATGGCCATCGGCGTCGATGATGCGCAGTTCTGCCTGTCGGAAGTGCGCATCGGCCTGGCCCCGGCGGTGATCAGCCCGTTCGTGGTACAGGCCATCGGCGAACGTGCGGCGCGGCGCTATGCCCTGACCGCCGAGCGTTTTGGCGGCCAGCGTGCACGGGAGATCGGCCTGTTGGCGGAAAGCTACCCGATTGGCGAACTGGAGCAGCAGGTGGAACAGTGGATCACCAATCTGCTGCAAAACAGCCCGGCGGCGATGCGCGCCAGCAAGGACCTGTTGCGCGAAGTCGGTAACGGCGCGCTCACCCCTGCCCTGCGCCGCTATTGCGAAAATGCCATTGCGCGCATCCGTGTCAGCGCCGAGGGCCAGGAAGGTTTGCGCGCGTTCCTGCAAAAACGCCCACCGAGTTGGCAGTCCCAGGAGCCACGTTCATGAGCACATTGACCACCGTACTGGTGGCCAACCGCGGCGAGATTGCCTGTCGGGTGATGCGTACCGCCAAGGCCATGGGCCTGACCACCGTGGCGGTACACAGCGCCGTCGACCGTGATGCGCGACACAGCCGCGAGGCGGATATTCGTGTCGACCTGGGGGGCAGCAAGGCCTCCGAGAGCTACCTGCAAATCGACAAACTGATCGCCGCCGCCCAGGCCAGCGGCGCCCAGGCCATTCATCCAGGCTACGGTTTCCTGTCGGAAAACGCCGGGTTTGCCCGTGCGATTGAAGCGGCAGGCCTGATTTTCCTGGGGCCGCCCGCCTCGGCCATCGACGCGATGGGCAGTAAGTCCGCCGCCAAGGCCCTGATGGAAACCGCCGGCGTGCCTCTGGTGCCGGGTTATCACGGCACAGACCAGGACCTGGAAACCTTCCGCGCCGCCTGCGCGCGCATCGGCTATCCGGTGCTGCTCAAGGCCACCGCCGGTGGTGGCGGCAAGGGTATGAAAGTGGTGGAGGACGTCAGCCAACTCGCCGAAGCCCTGGCCTCCGCCCAGCGTGAGGCGCTGTCGTCCTTCGGCAACGGGCAGATGCTGGTGGAGAAATACCTGCTCAAGCCACGCCACGTAGAGATTCAGGTGTTTGCCGATCAACATGGGCATTGCCTGTACCTCAATGAGCGGGATTGCTCGATCCAACGTCGCCACCAAAAGGTCGTCGAGGAAGCGCCGGCACCGGGGCTGAGCGTTGAACAGCGCAAGGCCATGGGCGAAGCGGCGGTGCGTGCGGCCCAGGCTATTGGTTATGTGGGTGCGGGCACGGTCGAGTTCTTGCTGGATGCGCGCGGCGAGTTTTTCTTTATGGAGATGAACACGCGGCTGCAGGTCGAACACCCGGTCACCGAAGCGATTACCGGCCTGGACCTGGTGGCCTGGCAGATTCGCGTCGCCCAGGGCGAGGCGCTTCCGATCACCCAGGAGCAGGTGCCGCTGATCGGCCATGCAATTGAAGTGCGTTTGTACGCCGAAGACCCCGCCAACGACTTCCTGCCCGCCACCGGGCACCTGGCGTTGTATCGCGAGTCCGCGCCGGGCCCGGGGCGCCGCGTGGACAGTGGCGTTGAGCAAGGAGACACCGTGTCGCCGTTCTACGACCCGATGCTCGGCAAGCTGATTGCCTGGGGCGAAGACCGTGAACAGGCGCGCCTGCGGTTGCTGAGCATGCTCGATGAGTTTGCCGTGGGTGGGCTGAAGACCAACCTGGGCTTCCTGCGGCGCATCATTGGCCATCCGGCATTTGCCGCAGCTGAGTTGGACACCGGGTTCATTCCGCGCTATCAGGACGAGCTGCTGCCGGTGGCCGGAACGTTGAGCGACGCGTTCTGGCAGGCGGCCGGTTCGGCCTTCATGCAGAGCTTGCCTGCGGGTGACGGGCCATGGGCGGACACCGGTGGATTCCGTGCTGGATTGCCCGCCGAGGTCTCGCTGCATTTGAGCTGCAATGGCCAGGACCGCCTGGTGACACTGGTCGCAGACGCCGCGAAACTGCAGGGCGAGCAGTTAGTGATCGAATATCAGGGCGTCCGTCGTTCACATCTGGCAGTGCGCAACGGGCACACGGTGTTCCTGCGTTGGGACGGCGAGATGCATGGCGTCGGCCTGTTCGATCCAATTGCGGCCGTCGAAGCCAACCAGTCTCACCAGGGCGGCCTGACGGCACCGATGAACGGCAGCATTGTGCGGGTGCTGGTGGACGTCGGCCAAACGGTCGAGGCCGGCGCGCAACTGGTGGTGCTTGAAGCGATGAAGATGGAGCATAGCATCCGCGCGCCACAGGCCGGGGTGGTCAAGGCGCTGTTCTGCCTGGAAGGCGAAATGGTTGCCGAAGGGTGCGCGCTGGTTGAGCTCGAAACGGCGGACTAGAACTTCGCCGTAGCCTGCACGACAACGCCGAGGATTCGACAATCAACGGTGAACAGCAGTTTCGGGTAGGTGGGGTTGAGCGGCACCAGGTAGAGCTGGCCGCTTTCCTCCAACAACTGGCGGAAGGTCGCCTGGGGACTGTCGGCCCGTTGGGCGACTACCAGTTTGCCGGGTTCGACGGCGATGGCCGGATCCACCAGGATCATCATCCCCGCAGCGATGCTCGGGCCGCTGAGCGCAGTCATGGCGTCACCTGTCACCGGCAGCCAGAAGGCGTCTCCCTGGGCGTGGTAGTCCGTCAGTTCGAAGCGCGCAGCGCCATAGGCCGGGCGCTCTTCGCGGATTTCGCACAGGCCTTTCCACTCGCTGACCGGGTAGCGAAAATACGACGTGTACTGTTTTGTCGGGCCACGAACCTCGTCGGCCTTCTCACGCAGCTCCTGCACCACTTCCAGGTAGCCCAGCCCCAGCTCTGCCAGCACCCGGTTCATATCCGCCAGGCTCGGCACGCGGCGCTTGTTGAGCCAATGGCCGACGCCGCCCTGGGACATGCCCAAGCGTTCAGCCAACTCACCCTGGGTGACCTTGCGGTCTTTCATATTGGCCTTGACCAACGCTATCCATTTATCCATGGGGGCCGACAATACGTCAGGTATTTTCCAGGGCAATAAACAGTTTGTAGTAATCCATAAAACGACATAAATACGATACGTACTATCATCGAACATAAGGTTTTCGACACCCACCCAGAGTACCGCCCCTTATGACGACGAGCCCGTATCTCCTGCCTGAACCCCCTCAAAGCGATGACATGCTAGGCCTGCGCAGCAGCGGTGCTGCCCAGCGTGCGCTGGACTTTTACTTGAAAGAGAATATGTCAGCACCCATCCCGGATATGGGCCTGTTCACCATCAAGCCTGGCATCAGCCAGGAGGAAGCCCTGGTGCACGCCTCGGACCTGTTGCGCAGTGCCGCCGCCACGGCCTACGAATCAGCGAGCAGCCATCAGGGCAGCCAGCGCGACCTGGCATTTTCGGTGGTGTATTTGATTGATATGGCGAAGGCGATGGTAGAGCAGTCGTTGCAGGCACCGGAGGTTCGGGCGAACGGATAACAGGCGCGAAGGAAAAATATTTCTATCCCACGGATAAAAACATTTGACTTGCAAATGATAATGATTATTATTGGACTCAGCTGATCGCGAGATCAGTCGATAGACCAAGGGACCTTAGGTCGGACTCTTGGAATATCTCCTCATCAGGCTAATCACGGTTTTTGACCCGGCTCTTTGGCCGGGTCTTTTTTTTGCCAGTTTCCCTGGCATGGCTTCAGGCTAATGAAGACTGTGTATTGCTTGATGGCGCGCATAGTAGCAAAAGACCATCGCCCAAAGAAAGCCGGTCGAGCGCTCTGGCGCACATCTCTGCGAAATAGCGCTTGAGAATCAATCTCATAGATTCTAAGCTGCGGCGGCGTCATGGACGACGCCCCCCTCCCTGCAACAATTTTGCATCCAGGCTTTACCAGACTCCTGTGTAATATAGCCGCCACAACACTCATATTCAGGCAACCAGACTATGACCGTGGCCTTGACCTCCATCAAGATCAGTACCGACTTCGACAGTGGCAATATCCAAGTGCTCGACGCCAGCGATGCCTACCAGTTGTTGCTGGCCATCCAACCCGATACCCGCAGCCACCATTACCAATGGTTTCACTTCAAAGCCGAAGGCATGCACGTGGGCCACACCCATAATTTTCGCCTGAGCAACGCCGGTGGCTCTTCGTATAGGCACGCTTGGAGCGGCTACAACGCTGTCGCGTCTTATGATCACGTCAACTGGTTCCGAGTCCCTACGCGCTTTGACGGCGAGATCCTGCACATCAGCCTCGAAACCCGTGAGAAACATGCCTGGCTGGCCTACTTCGAGCCCTACAGTCGCGAACGCCACGACTGGCTGATTGACCAGGCCCTGAAGTACGCCGGCACCAAACTGCTGGCCACCGGCAAAAGTGTCGAGGGCCGCGACATTCAACTATTGCGGCGAGGCAAAGGCGGCGAAGGCCGGCGCAATATCTGGATCATCGCCCAGCAGCACCCCGGCGAGCACATGGCCGAATGGTTCATGGAGGGCATCATCGAACGCCTGCAACAGGATGGCGATGCCGAGATGAAAAAACTCCTGGCCGTTGCCGACCTGTACCTGGTGCCAAACATGAACCCCGACGGCGCCTTCCACGGTCACCTGCGCACCAACGCCATGGGCCAGGACCTCAATCGCGCCTGGCAAAGCGCCAGCCAGGAGATCAGCCCGGAAGTGCTGTTCGTGCAACAGCAAATGGAACAGTACGGTGTCGATCTGTTCCTCGACATCCACGGCGACGAAGAAATCCCCTACGTGTTCACCGCTGCCTGCGAAGGCAACCCCGGCTACACCCCGCGTATCAAAGCGCTGGAAAAACGCTTCCGCAGCCATTTGAGTTCGCTGACCCGTGACTTCCAAACCACTCACGGCTATACCCGCGACTTGCCGGGCGAAGCCAATATGACCCTGGCCTGCAATGCCGTTGGCGAGAAATACGACTGCCTGTCCCTGACCCTGGAAATGCCGTTCAAGGACAACGATGACGCCCCCAACCCGAAGACCGGTTGGTCAGGTGAGCGCTCAAGGCAACTGGGCAAGACTGTGTTAAGTACCGTGGCCGATCTCGTCACGGCACTGCGCTAACCCCTGCCCACTCCCCCCGGCGTCAGTCCTTGGTGCCGGTCATGCTCTGCAACACGCCATCGCGCCGAATCAAGCCATGGAACAACGCCGCCGCCAGGTGTAACAGCACCGTCAGGAACAGCAGGTAGGCCAGATACCCATGGGCCTTGCGCAGCACCGCAAACAACGGCGCATTCGCCCCGACCAGTGCCGGCAACTGCACTGAACTGCTGAGCATCACCGGATCACCCGCCGCCGAGATCATCGCCCAGCCCAGCAGCGGCAACACCAGCATCAACCCATACAAGACCAGATGGGACGCCTTGGCCGCCAGCACTTGCCACAGCGGCAAGTCAGACGGCAACGGCGGCTGGCGGGTGGAGAAGCGCACCGCCAAACGCACGATCACCAGCACCAGGATCGCGATCCCCAGCGGCTTGTGCAGGTGGATCAACCACTCATGCCGCTCCGACACCGACGCCGCCAGACCTGCGCCGATAAACAACATGGCGATGACCATCAGCGCCATCAACCAGTGCAGCAGGCGCGCCAGGGGCGCAAAAAACCGGGGTTGGGCATTCATGGCTTCGACTCCGCAGGGGCACTGTGCAAGGGGCTGACTTCACCGGCACGGCGCAGGTACGAACTGGCATACGCCGCCGAACGTGCAGCCAGCAGCGGGTCATTGGAGGCTTCGATGCCGCTGGGCAAAATCAATGGATCGAAATTAATGTCGCGACAATCACCGTCGGCCTGGGGTTGGCTGCTTTGCAGCACCAGGGTGCCGGCATTCAACACCTTGTGCTCACCGGTCCAGGGTTTGCTCGCGTCATCCAGCGGGTCGCCGGGGTTGGCCAGGGTCATGTTCAACTGCCAACGCAAAGGCCCTGAGGCCAGGCGTTGCACCAGGTCTTTCTCAAGAAAATCGCCCCCGGCCGGTGCGGTCTCCCCCGCCGCATCCTGACGCTCGGGCACTACGCCCCAGCGCACGGCCTGGCGCTTGCCCTCGGCACTCACCAAGTAAAACGCGTTGATGCCGTTATAGGTTTCGGTCGCATAACTGGCCGATGGTTTGGCCGTCTTGACCCACGCCAGGAATGGCGCCGCCTCAGGGTGTGCGGCAAAAAACGCCGGCATATTCGCCGGGTTCGGCTTGCCGGTGGCCGGGTCCGGCGCACCGGCCTTGAGCATCTGGTAGAACGCCTCGGGCGTGCCCACCGGGAACACCGGCATGCTGTTCATGCCGGTACGCCATTGCTGGCCGTTGGCCAGGCTGAACTGCACGGCAAAGCTGCGGATCGGCACACTGCTGTCCGGCGCATAGGGGTTGCCGCTGGGCAAGGCGAAGCGGCCGATCAACGGGGTCCTGGCCTCACTGAACACTTGAGCGCTGGAGTAGGCACGGGCCTCGGCACTGCTTTCGAAGTACCCGGCCACGCACACGCCCTTGGCGTGGTTACGCCGGAATCCAGGGTGTACGCCGTTGTTGGTTTCCAGGGCATTGACCAGGGTTTTCGGGCGCAGGCGTTGTGGGTCGAGGCTGCCATTGACGTAGGCAAATGCCCCGGCCATAACCGCAACCACGGCACCAATTCCCGCGAGTCGTGCGATCAGGCTCGCCGTGCTTAACGGGGGACGTGGCGGTGATGAGTGATCTACCATGAACAAACTCCAGGGCCTGAAGGCCTTTGGGGGTAAACATAAGGTCGGAGCATTAAGACGAACGCCGATCCGCTCTATTCCCAGGCCCTGGATTTATTTTCAACGGTCGGGAATAACCGTTCACGCCGGACGTCTCTCTAGTCCCAGCGAAGTGACCAGCCAGACACCCATGCATGAACTCGACGAACCGTTACGTGAACTCATCCCCAGGCTGCGGCGTTTCGCTGTGTCCCTGACCCGTAACGCCAGCAGTGCCGACGACCTGGTGCAGGCGACCCTGGAGCGGGCGATCACCCGTTGGGCCGACAAACGCATCGAAGGCGATCTGCGCGCCTGGCTGTTCTCGATCCTCTACCGGCAGTTCCTCGATGCCCACCGCCGCACCCGGCGCTATGCACGCATGCTGGAACTCTTTACCGGCCGCGATGATGCGCAGCCGTCGGTGGAGCGCACCGTCATCGCCCAAGCGACCCTGCAAGCCTTCGATCAACTCAACACCGAACAACGCGCGCTGCTGTTGTGGGTGTCGGTGGAGGGCTTGAGCTACAAGGAAGTCGCGCAAATACTCGAGGTGCCGATCGGCACCGTGATGTCGCGCCTGTCCCGTGCGCGCCAAGCACTGCGTCAACTCAGCGATGGCGACATTGCCAGCCCTTCCCTGCGGATACTCAAATGATCAGCCTGCCCCCCAGCGAACGCGACCTGCATGCCTACGTCGATCACCAACTCCTGGACAGTGATCGCCGTGTGCTCGAAACCTATTTGGCCGCCCACCCAGAGCTCGCGGCCCAAGTGCAGGCCTGGCAGCAGGACGCACAATGGCTGCGTGCGTCATTGAGCGGCGTCCTGCAACAGCCGGCCAACCCGGCGCTGGACCCGGCGCTGATTCGCCAACGCATCAAGCATCAATCGCGCCGCCACTTTGCCACGGCGGCGGTGTTGCTGATTGCCGTCAGCCTCGGCGGCCTCGGCGGTTGGCATGCCCGTGAAGCCACGCAACCGCCGCTGTTACCGATGGCCGATGCGATGCAAGCGTTCCGCCTGTTTGCCCAGGAGGGCATCATGCCCGCCGACTACAACGGCCAGGACCGCGGCACGATGCAGGCGTGGCTCGACCGCTACTTCAATCAAGCCCATCGCCTGCCGGACTTGAGCCAAGCAGGCTTCACGCCCGTCAGCGGGCGACTGCTCACCACCGATCAAGGCGCCGCCGCCATGGTGCTGTACCAGGACGCACAAGGTCGGCGCATCAGCTTCTACATCCGCCCACCTGGCCCGGACAACGGTTTCCTGCCCCGTGGCGAGCGCACGGCGGATGGGTTGCAAGCGCAATACTGGTCCGGCGGCGGCTACAACTATGCGGTGGTCAGTCCAACGGACCAGCCGACGCCAGCCCTACAGCCGTTCTAGATTGGTCAAATCGCCACCGGCGCCCTAAAGTAAGCGACCACCGCACTACAGAGTGACTCGCATTGGCCGTGCTCCCCCTTATCCGTCGTTTGTTCGGTAAAAAAACCGACACACTGGACGACACGCCCATCCAGACGTTCTTTCAGGACAAAGCCCGGCAACTGGGTTACACCCTCAGTGGTGGCCAAGCCCAGGCCATCGCCGCGATGGCGCGCCAGACCCAGTACCTGCTCGCCGGCCAGCCTACCCGCAGCCTGTACCTGCACGGCCCGGTGGGACGCGGCAAAAGCTGGCTGCTGGACGGTTTCTTCCAGGCACTGCCTATCGCCGAAAGGCAACGCGTGCATTTCCATGAGTTTTTCGCCCAACTGCACCGCGGTATGTTCACGCACCAGGCGACGGACGATGCATTGGCCATCGCCCTGGACGAGCTGCTCGACGGCTGCCGCGTGTTGTGTTTCGACGAGTTCCACGTGCACGACATCGGCGATGCCATGCTGATTACCCGGCTGTTCAAGGCCTTGTTCCAGCGTGGCGTGTGGGTGCTGGTCACCTCCAACTATCCACCCGAAGGGCTGCTGCCCAACCCGCTGTACCACGAGCGTTTCAAGCCGGTGATCGACTTGATTGCCGCGCGTATGGACGTGCTGGAAGTCAGTTCGCCCGAAGACTTTCGCAGCCTGCCCCAGGCCCATGCCGTGCAGCGCTTTACCACCGGCTATTACCTGTGGCCGGGCACGCAGGCCCAGCGTGCGGCGCTCGGCCTGCCTGTCAGCGGCGGCCCGACGCAGACGCTGACGGTGGGCAACCGGACGTTGATCTGTCGCCAGCATCAAGCCCGCACCATCGTATTCACCTTCAACGACCTGTGCGAACAACTGACGGCGGTGATGGACTACCTGTTGCTGTGCGAGGCATTCGATCACTGGGTCATCGACGGCCTGCCCCACCTGGCAGAGTGCCCGATCGCCGTGCAGCAGCGTTTTATCAACTTGGTGGACGTGCTTTACGACAAGGACAAGCACCTGATCCTGATCGGCGAACAACCGCTGGCACAGGCCATGAGCGGCCAGGCCATCGACCTGGCGCGCACCGCCAGCCGCCTGAACCAATTGCAACAGGCCACCCCGCAACCGGTACGCGACCCGGTATCATGAGCGCCATTTACACCCCCCTTGCCGAGTGACCGCGCCGTTCATGAATACCCTCGCCCAACTCAAGGCCGGCCACTTGGCCGGCATTACGCGCCTGGACCTGTCCTGCGGGCTCACCGAATTCCCGGAGGAAATCTTCGGGCTGGCCGACTCCCTGGAAATCCTTAACCTCAGCGGCAACGCCCTGAGCCGCCTGCCCGACGACCTGCACCGCCTGCCGCACCTGCGCGTGCTGTTCTGCTCGGACAACGCCTTTACCGAGCTGCCCGCGAGCCTCGGCCAGTGCGCCAAATTGAGCATGATCGGCTTCAAGGCCAACCAGATCAGCCACGTGCCCGCCGCCGCGCTGCCACCGTTGCTGCGCTGGCTGATCCTCACCGACAACCGCATCAGCCAGTTACCCAGCGAGTTGGGCGAGCGGCCGCTGCTGCAAAAACTGATGCTCGCCGGTAACCAACTGACGCAGTTGCCTGAGAGCCTGACCAACTGCAGCAACCTGGAGCTGATCCGCATCGCCTCCAACCGCCTCACGCGCCTGCCCGAGTGGCTGTTGGCACTGCCGAGCCTGACCTGGCTGGCCTATGCGGGCAACCCGGTGGAAATGGCCGTGGATAGGGCGGCGGACGACGCAACACCGGATATTCCCTGGACGGAACTGGAACTGGCCGACGTGCTGGGCGAAGGTGCCTCGGGGGTCATTCGCAAGGCCCTGTGGACCCCCACGGCCAAGCCCGTCGCCGTCAAGCTGTACAAAGGCACGATCACCAGCGACGGCTCGCCGCTGCACGAAATGCAAGCCTGCATCGCCGCCGGCTTGCACCCCAACCTGATCAAGGTGCAAGGCCGCGTGGTGGGTGCCCCTGAGCACCAGGCCGCGTTGGTCATGGACCTGATCGACCCGAGCTACCGCAACCTCGCCGCCCTGCCGAGCCTGGCCTCGTGCACCCGCGACGTCTACGACCCCGCCACCCGCTTCAGCGTCGACGTAGCTTTGCGCATGGCCCGAGGCATCGCCTCCGTGGCCGCGCATTTGCACCGGCACGGTATCACCCATGGCGACCTGTACGGCCACAATATCCTGTGGAATGAAGCGGGAGAGTGTTTGCTCGGAGACTTTGGCGCGGCGTCGTTTCATGCCAAGGCAGACACCTTGGAAACGCGGGCATTGCAACGCATTGAAGTGCGCGCGTTCGGGGTGTTGCTGGGGGAATTGCTGGAGCGGGTTGAGGCGGGGTCGCTTGACGAGGCGCTGGTAGAGTTGCAGAAAAGCTGCTGCCAGCCCGATGTGTTGGCACGGCCGAGCTTCGAAGAAATCAACGCCTTGCTGCAATCCATCCAACACTGCTAAACAACTGTGGGAGGGGGCAAGTCGAATCGTCGCACCGCCCCTCCCACATGTGGATCGCGTTTCTTCAGTTGATAAATCAGCCCGCCAGGCCCACGAACATATCCTGCACGTCGTCGTGGTTGTCCAAGCCTTCGAGGAAGGCTTCGACTTCAGCCATCTGCTCATCGGTCAGGCCGCTTACCGGGTTTTTCGAGATGTAGCCCAGCTTGGCCGACAGCACGGTGAAACCCTGTTCCGGCAGGGCTTTTTGCACGGCGTCCAGGTCAGTGGTCTCGGTGATGAACAGGGTGGTGCCCTCTTCTTCGCCGTCTTCAAAGTCCTGCGCACCGGCTTCGATGGCTGCCATTTCCGGATCTGCATCCGGGGTGTCCGGCGAGGCTTCGATCAGGCCGACATGGTTGAAGTCCCAGGCCACGGAGCCGGAAGCACCCAGCTGACCCTTGCGGAACGCCACGCGGATTTCCGCCACGGTGCGGTTGATGTTGTCGGTCACGCACTCAACGATCAACGGCACCTGGTGCGGGGCGAACCCTTCATAGGTCACGCGGTGGTATTGCACGGTTTCACCGAGCAGACCGGCACCCTTCTTGATCGCGCGTTCCAGGGTTTCCTTGGGCATCGAGGCCTTTTTGGCCTGTTCCACGACCAGACGCAGGTGGGCGTTGGTCGCGGTGTCGGCCCCGTTGCGGGCGGCGATAGTGATTTCTTTCACCAGCTTGCCAAAAATCTTGCCCTTGGCATTGGATGCCGCTTCTTTATGTTTGACTTTCCACTGTGCGCCCATGACTCACTCTCTTTTCGTCCATCGCGCCGAAACGTCTACTGGCCGGCGCTTTGGGGGCAGAGTTTATAGCGCGAGAACGCATCGTTCCACCAAAAAACCCTCAGGGCGCCAACTCGAAAAACGCCTGAATCAGGCGCAACGAGCGGCGCCGCTCCATGCAACCGAGCGTATGCCGGTTGACCAGCCCATCGCCTTGGACCGCCACGGCCCGCACCCGCGGGTCCGGGCTGACTTCCATGGACGAGACCACGCCCACCCCCAACTCAGCGGCGACGGCTTCGGTCACCGCCTCGCGGCTGTCCAGTTCCAGCAGCACCTTGGGCTGCACATTCGCGGCCATGCAGGCGTCATCGAAGGTACGCCGGGTGATGGAGCTGGGCTCGCGCAGCACCATGATCACGTCGTTGAGTTGCTCAAGGCGGATACCCTCGGGTTGCTGCGCCCACGGATGGCTGGCCGGCACTAGTGCGCAAATCCGCGACTCATTCAACGGTTGCAGGTGCAGGCCATTGCGCGGCTCCACTTCGGTGAGCACCGCCACATCCGCATGTTCGGACAGCAGCGCGGCGAGGGTTTCCTGGGCATTGCCCAGGCGCAGGTTGACGGTAATCCCGGGGTAGCGCGCGCGCAGGCTGGCAATCATCGGCATCACCAGGTGCGGGCCGTCCGCCGCGACTTCCAGGCGCCCGGTCAGCAGTTGGCGGTTGGCCTCCAGCATCGTCTGGGCTTCGTCCACCAGGCCAAAGATCGCCCGTGTGATCGCCGCCAGCCGCGCGCCCTCTTCGGTCAACTCCACGCGTCGGGCGGTGCGGCGCAGCAACGGGATCTGGTAGTGCTCCTCCAGGGCCTTGATATGCCCGGTCACCGCCGGCTGGCTGATAAACAGCCGCGCGGCAGCCCGGGTAAAACTGCCCTCGCGGGCCACGGCATCGAATGCGCGCAGTTGGAACAGATTCATAGCTATCGGCCTCACTGATAGCTCGCATAACAACAAACAATTTGATTGATGGCAAGCCAAACTGCAATTTAGGCGCCGTAGCTTCAACCCCGATGCCTTGCAAGGACTTGAGATGACCACTGCCGCGCCGATCCTGCTGACCCCTGGCCCCCTGACCACATCCAACCGCACCCGCCGGGCCATGATGGTGGACTGGGGTTCATGGGATGACCGCTTCAACCAGCTCACCGCCAGCGTCTGCGAGCAATTGCTGGCGATCCTCCACGGCGAAGGCAGCCACCATTGCGTACCGTTGCAAGGCAGCGGCACCTTTGCGGTCGAAGCCGCCATCGGCACCCTGGTCCCGCGTAACGGCAAGGTACTGGTGCTGATCAACGGCGCCTACGGCAAGCGCCTGGCCAAGATCTGCGAAGTGCTCGGCCGTGATTTCAGCATCTTTGAAACCGCCGAGGACGAGCCCACCACCGCCGCCGATGTGGAGCGCCTGCTGGCAGCAGACAGCGCCATCACCCACGTTGCGTTGATCCACTGCGAAACCAGCACCGGCATTCTCAACCCGCTGCCGCAGATCGCACAGGTCGTCAAACACCACGGCAAGCGCCTGATCATCGACGCCATGAGCGCCTTCGGCGCGCTGCCGATCGATGCCCGCGAGGTGCCCTTCGACGCGCTGATCGCCGCGTCGGGCAAGTGCCTGGAAGGCGTGCCGGGCATGGGCTTCGTCTTCGCGAACAAACAGGCGCTGGCCGCTGCCCAGGGCAACTGCCATTCCCTGGCGATGGACCTGTTCGACCAGCACAACTACATGGCCAAGACCGGCCAATGGCGCTTTACCCCGCCGACCCATGTGGTCGCTGCCCTGCACGAAGCGTTGCTGCAATACCAGGAAGAAGGCGGCCTGCCCGCGCGCCACCGACGCTATGCCGACAACTGCCAGGCATTGCTCGACGGCATGGCCGCGCTGGGCCTGCGCAGCTTCCTGCCGGCGGCGATCCAGGCACCGATCATCGTGACCTTTCATGCACCGACAAACCCGCGCTACCAGTTCAAGGATTTCTACGAACGGGTCAAGGCCAAGGGTTTCATTCTGTACCCCGGCAAATTGACCCAGGTGGAGACGTTCCGCGTGGGCTGCATCGGCCATGTCGACGCAGCCGGCATGCGCGCTGCGGTCAAGGCGATCGCCGAGGTGCTGCAAGAAATGGAAGTGTCGGACATCTGATTGCCCCTAACCCACAGGATCTGAACCATGAACTATCAAAACCCCAACACCCTCCAGGCCGTTATCCTCGACTGGGCCGGCACCGTGGTCGACTTCGGCTCCTTCGCCCCCACGCAGATTTTTGTCGAGGCCTTCGCCGAGTTCGGCGTGCAGGTTTCCATCGAAGAAGCCCGTGGCCCGATGGGCATGGGCAAGTGGGACCATATCCGTACCCTGTGCGATCAGCCGCAAGTCGCCGAGCGCTATCGCCAGGCATTCGGGCGCACGCCTACCGATGACGACGTGACGGCCATCTACCAGCGTTTCATGCCCTTGCAGATCGAGAAGATCGCCGAACACTCGGCGCTGATCCCCGGCGCCCTCGACACCATCGCCCGGCTGCGTGTGCAAGGCATCAAGATCGGCTCTTGCTCCGGCTACCCCAAGCAAGTCATGGACAAGGTCGTCGCGCTGGCCACCACCAACGGCTACGTCGCCGACCACGTGGTCGCCACCGACGAAGTGCCCAATGGCCGCCCATGGCCGGCCCAGGCCCTCGCCAACGTGATCGCGTTGGGCATTGACGATGTGGCGGCGTGCGTCAAGGTCGACGAC
Source organism: Pseudomonas sp. SB113 (assembly GCF_040754745.1). Taxonomy (NCBI): domain Bacteria; kingdom Pseudomonadati; phylum Pseudomonadota; class Gammaproteobacteria; order Pseudomonadales; family Pseudomonadaceae; genus Pseudomonas; species Pseudomonas sp. SB113. Next base: position 75,217 of record NZ_JBFMHW010000008.1, on the reverse strand, counting down.
ACTGCGCCGGGCATCCTCGAAGGCCGTCGCGCCGGGATGTGGACCGTGGCCCTGACCTGCTCCGGCAACGCGCTGGGCCTGACCTACGCGCAGTTCCGCGCCCTGGACAGCGCCACGTTGGCCAGCGAACGCACGCGTATCGAAGCGATGTTCGCAGGCTCGCGCCCCCACTACCTGATCGACACCATTACCGACCTGCCGGCCATCATCACCGACATCAACCAGCGCCTGGCCCGCGGTGAAATGCCGCAAAGCTACTGATAGAGGTCAAGACAACGGCATCGCGTCGGGCAAACCGTGCAAAACAGGCTTACAGTAAAAGGACTTCGTCGCCAAAGAACGGAGATTTGCCCTGATGAGTGAGGAACCCAGCGATGCCGTGGAAAAATTCCGATACGCGCTACAGCACCATGTCGATTGCGCTGCACTGGTTGATGGTGGTGCTACTGGCGGTGGTCTACGCCTGCATTGAGTTACGCGGACAGTTTCCCAAAGGCAGCGGCGCACGCACGTTGATCGTCGAGATGCACTTCATGTTCGGCCTCACCGTGTTTGTGCTGGTGTGGCTGCGCCTGTTCGCGCGCAGCCTGGGGGTTGCACCGAAGATCGTCCCCACCCCGCCGCAATGGCAAAGCCTGCTCGCCACGCTGATGCACTTCGCGCTGTACGCCTTGATGATCGGCATGCCGATTGCCGGTTGGCTGATCGTCAGTGCCGAGGGGCATTCGGTGATGTTCTATGGGATCGAGTTGCCGCCGCTGATCGCTGAAAACAAGGCACTGGCCAAAGAGATTGAAGGCTGGCACGTGCTGTTCGGCCAGATCGGCTACTGGCTGATCGGCCTGCATGCGTTGGCGGGGATCTTTCATCATTATGTGATGCGTGATAACACGGCGCTGCGGATGATGCCGGGTAAGCGCGCTAGGCTGTAAACCCTCGGCGGCCCTGCAAGCCACCGGTATGCACGAAGATCAGGCGAGTGCCGGGTGCAAACCGCCCGGCCTCGATCTGCTGCTTCAACGCCAGCAACGCCTTGCCGGTATAGATCGGCTCAAGCGGTATACCGCAGGCCTGTTCGGTAGTCTCGATAAATTCGAGCAACAGCGGATCGACCTTGGCGAAGCCACCCCGACTGGCGTCCAGCAATTCATAACCACCCTGCACCAGGGCGCTCACGTTCTGCGCCACGCCATGATCATCCGGTACCGCCATTGCACCGTACACCGGATGCGCGCCCGCCTCTGCCAGGACCAAACCCGCCAGGGTTGTACCGGTCCCTGCCGCCAACCACCAGGCGTCGTAATCGGCCCAACCCAGGTTGTTCAATTGCCCGCGTGTCTGTTCGACCAAGACCCCGCATCCCCGCGCCCCGGCCATCCCGCCGCCGCCTTCGGGCACGGGATACAAGTGCGGGTATTGCTCACGCCACGGCAACCAGAAGTCCGGCGCGTGGCGCGCGCGATAGCCGCCATACCCCAACCAATGCAGGTGCATGCCAAAGGTTTTCAGGTCGAGGACGGTGGGGGTGTCTTGGGGATGGCCACGCAGCAGGCCGACGGTAGGGAAACCAAAGCGTTTGCCCGCCGCTGCCAGCGCGTGCAGATGGTTGGAGTAAGCCCCGCCGAGGCTGATGATGCCGCTGGCACCGGCTTGTCGTGCCTGGGCCAGATGTTCGGTGAGCTTGAACCACTTGTTGCCGCTGATCAGCGGGTCGATGCGGTCCAGGCGCAGCACGGCCAGCTCGACGCCGTTGAGCCACTCCAGCGCTAACGGTGCAAGCGGAGCATGGGGAAGCCAATCGAAAGGACCCATCGGGCGGCATCTGCCTGAAAAAAGGGACGGTAGTCTAACACCGCCCCTTGCGTCGTCTTACAGCTCGGCGGCGAGGCGCGAGCCTTGGTTGATGGCGCGCTTGGCATCCAGCTCGGCCGCCACATCGGCGCCGCCGATCAGGTGCACGTTCTGCCCCGCTGCAACCAGGCCGTCCTGCAACTCGCGCAGCGGGTCTTGCCCGGCGCAGATGACGATATTGTCCACGGCCAGCAGCTGCGGCTCCCCCTCGGCGCCGATGCGGATATGCAGGCCGTCATCGTCGATCTTCAGGTACTCGACGCTGTTAAGCATCTGCACGCGCTTGTTCTTCAAGCCGGTACGGTGGATCCAGCCGGTGGTCTTGCCCAGGCCGTCGCCGACCTTGGAAGCCTTGCGTTGCAGCAGGAACACCTCACGCGCCGGTGCATGGGGTTGCGGCTTGATCCCGGCCACGCCGCCACGGGCTTGCAACTGGGTGTCGATGCCCCACTCTTTCCAGAATGCTTCACGGTCGAGGCTGGTGGATACGCCTGCATGCACGAGGAACTCCGACACGTCAAAACCAATGCCGCCGGCGCCGATCACCGCCACACGCTTGCCGACCGGCTTGCGCTCAAGGATCACGTCCAGGTAGCTCAGCACCTTGGCGTTTTCAACCCCCGGAATCGCCGGCGTACGCGGCGCAATGCCGGTGGCCAGGATGATCTCGTCGTAACCGCCCGCCACCAGTTGTGCGGTGTCGACACGGGTGTTGAGGCACAGCTCGACGTGGGTGGTCTGCAACTTGCGATTGAAGTAGCGCAGGGTCTCGAAAAACTCTTCTTTGCCCGGTACGCGCTTGGCGATATTGAATTGGCCGCCGATCTCACTGGCCGAATCGAACAAGGTCACCTGGTGGCCACGCTCAGCCGCCACGGTCGCGGCGGCCAGGCCTGCGGGGCCGGCACCGACCACGGCGATTTTCTTGATCTGCTTGACCGGCAGGTAGTTGAGTTCGGTTTCGTAGCACGCGCGCGGGTTGACCAGGCAGGTGGTCAACTTGCCGCCGAAGGTGTGGTCCAGGCAGGCCTGGTTGCAGCCGATGCAGGTGTTGATTTCATCGGCACGGCCGGCGGCGGCCTTGTTGACGAACTCGGGGTCGGCGAGGAACGGCCGCGCCATCGAGACCATATCGGCATCGCCTTCGGCGAGGATTTGCTCGGCAATTTCCGGTGTGTTGATGCGGTTGGTGGTGATCAGCGGGATCTGCACCGCACCGCGCAATTTAGCGGTGACTTTGCTGAACGCGCCACGCGGTACTTTGGTGGCGATGGTCGGGATACGGGCTTCGTGCCAGCCGATGCCGGTGTTGATAAGGGTCGCGCCAGCCTGCTCGATGGCCTTGGCCAGTTGCACGATTTCTTCCCAGACGCTGCCGCCGTCCACCAGGTCGAGCATCGACAGGCGGAAGATAATGATGAAGTTCGGGCCCACCGCTTCACGCACGCGGCGCACGATTTCCACCGCCAGGCGCATGCGGTTTTCGTAGCTGCCGCCCCAACGGTCGGTACGGTGGTTGGTGTGGGCGGCGAGGAACTGATTAATGAAGTAGCCTTCGGACCCCATGATTTCCACGCCGTCGTACTCGGCGAGCTGGGCCAGCAGCGAACAGGTGACGAAATCCTGGATCTGCTTCTCGATGCCTTCCTCGTCCAGTTCCTTGGGCTTGAACGGGTTGATCGGCGCCTGGATCGCACTCGGCGCGACCTGTTTCGGACTGTAGGCATAACGCCCGGCGTGGAGGATCTGCATGCAGATCTTGCCGCCCGCCTCATGCACGGCCTTCGTGACGATCTTGTGCTTCTGCGCTTCTTCTTCGGTGGTGAGCTTGGCCGCGCCAGAGTACACCCCGCCTTCATCATTCGGCCCTATGCCGCCGGTGACCATCAGCCCCACGCCGCCACGGGCACGCTCGGCAAAGTAGGCCGCCATGCGCTCGAAACCACCGGGCTTTTCTTCCAGGCCCGTGTGCATCGAGCCCATCAGGGTGCGGTTGCGCAAGGTGGTAAAACCCAGGTCCAACGGGGCCAGCAGGTGCGGGTAGGTAGCAGCGGTCATGGTACAGCTCCACAACGGATCATCACGGGACGTGGGGGGCTCGAATGGCACCCCATCGGTTTATGTCCCACAGACTAAGAGGCGGTGGACCACGGCTCAATGACTGAAACTGACAAGTTATTGATCCAAATGTACAGCGCCCCTTGGCAAGCGGCTGCATGGGCCCTACCCTAGTCGCGAACCCTGCACACGGTCTGTTGTCTGTTGCCCCATGCGTAAACTTCTAGCTTTTACCGTCTCCATGGCCCTGGTTGCCGCCGTCGCCGCGTATCTGGTCTGGACCCAGGAGCGCCCCGTGGCGCATTACCTGTCGGACCTGCGTATCACCCTGGCCGTGAATGAAGGCCTGCCCGCTGATCGAGGCAACCTGCTGGGCATCCAGCCAGAGCTGTTTCCGGCTGATTACCAGAGCCTGGAACGCCTGCACCTGAAGCTCTCGGCCTATCTGCAAAAGGCCCGGGACCAGGGCCTGATCAACGACAAAACCATTGTGGTGCTGCCCGAACACATCGGTACCTGGCTGATGCTGACCGGTGAAAAAAATGAGGTGTACCAGGCGCTGCACGTCAAGGATGCGATGAACTGGCTATCGGTCAGCAACCCGCTGCTCTTTGCCCGTGCCTGGATCAGCGCCACCGGCGATAACCGCACCGATGACGCCTACCTGCGTATGAAAGCCTCCGGCATGGCGCGGGACTATCAGGTGCTGTTCGGCGGCTTGGCCAAGGAGTTTGGCGTCACGCTGGTGGCCGGTTCCATCGCCCTGCCAAACCCCAGTGTCAGCCAGGGCCAACTGCAGGTCGGCCATGGTGCCCTGTACAACGCCAGCGTGGTGTTCGCCGCAGACGGCCTGCCCATCGGCGACCCACAGCGCCAGCTCTATCCGATCTACGATGAACGCGGTTTTATCGAACCCGGTGACGAGAATGTCGTCAGCGTGGTCGACACCCCGGCCGGGCGCCTGGGCGTACTGGTAGGCAGTGACAGCTGGTACCCGGACAACTACCGCAAACTCAATGAACAAGGTGCACAGTTGATCGCAGTGCCGGCGTTTGTGCTCGGCCGCGGTACCTGGGAGCGGCCATGGCGCGGTTTCAAAAGCGTCTCCACGCCGCAGGAAATCAGCCTCAAGCCAGAAGAACTCAGCGAGGGCGAAGCGTGGCGTCGCCTGACCTTGATCAGCCAGACACCGATCAGCCAGGCCAGCGCAGGCATGAGCGTATTCCTGCGTGGGCAGTTCTGGGACCTGGGCACCGCCGGGCAGAGCTTCCTGAGCCACAACGGGCAGATCAACGCCGACGGCGACGCCCGTGGTGCGCGCCTGCTGAATATCTGGCTGTAACACGATGAAGCCGGTGCGCCTGGGGGATCTGTCGGTGGGCTTCGTGCATACCCTGGCCGACGCGATCCACAGCCACGGCCTGGACCCGCAACCGCTGCTGCTGCAATACGGCCTGGACCCGGCGCGCCTCGCCGAGGCTGGCGCACGTTTGTCGATCCCGCGTTATATGCGCCTGGGCCATGCGGCCATCCAACTCACCGGCGACCCCGGCCTGGGCCTGCGCATGGGCCAGCTCAGCCGCCTGAGCCAGGCCGGGCTGGCTGGAGTCACCGCCGCCCAGGCGCCCAACGTGCGCGAGGCGGCGCGCACGCTGACCCGCTTCGAAGCGCTATACGGCTCCAACTATCGTGGGCAATCGAGTTTTCACGAGGACGCCGAAGGCGCCTGGCTGCGGTTCTATTCCATCAGCCCCTATAACGCCTACAACCGTTTTGTGGTGGACTCGATCATCGCCGGCTGGCTTCAGCAACTGTCGAGCCTGGCCCAGCAAACGGTGCAGGCGCAGCGGATTGAAATCGAATTTGAAACGCCGGACTACAGCGAACAGTACGCGCTGCTGGGCGATGGCCCGATACAGTTCGGCGCCGAGGTCAATCAACTGCGCCTGAGCCAGCAAACACTGGCCATGCGCAACCCGCAGCATTGCCCGAGCACCTGGCAGCTGTTGTTGAAGCTCTGTGAACATGAGTTGGAGCAGTTGACCCGCACCCGCAGCCTCCGCGAGCGCATTACCCGCTTGCTCGGGCCGATGCTCAATGGCGGCCGGGAACCCGACCTGGAAGAAGTGGCGGCACGCTTGAAGCTGCCGACCTGGACACTGCGCCGCAAACTGGCCGAAGAAGGCACTCAGTTTCGCGCAATTCTCAACGATACCCGCCGCGACCTGGCCATGACCTACATTCGCGATACGGAACTGGCGTTCGGCGAAATCGCCTACTTGCTCGGTTTTGCCTCGGCCCAAGCGTTTCAACGGGCATTCAGGCGGTGGAACAACCAGACCCCAGGGGAATTTCGCCGCAGTCAGCGGCATTCCGCCTGAAGTCGGTCTTACAGCTCGGTGGCGTCATCGGCCGGATCCAGAGGATCCAGTTCAAAGGCCTGGTACTCCAGCAGTTCTTCCTGATATTCGTCCATGGTGGGCTCCTTGTTTTTGAATTAAAAGCGGCTGCAGATAAATGACCTGCACAGCCAGCCTAAAGTGCCGTGATGACAAAAAAATGTCGACGTCATGACGTTCCTGCACTCCAGGATTAAACGTAGCAGCGTTACATGGATTTAGCACTGGGGTTCTGAGGCGCGATTGCAATCAGGTACGCACTGAAATGAACGGGGTGGCCATGACGCGGACAAGGTCTACAACGCCTATGCCGCCGCCGGGCGCACCACGCTGATGGGCGAACGCTTGCAGCATGACGATGGCCATAGCCATATCCTCTCGTCGGTGATTCCGTGCGGCATCTCCTATGACCCAACCTTTGCCTACGAACTGGCGGTGATTATCCGAGAGGGCATGCGGGGTATGTACGTCGAGCAAGATAACATTTACTACTACATCACCCTGCTCAACGAAACCTTGAAGGCATTGGCCGATGACCACTGATCAGGCGCGACAAGGTCAGTGAAGCAATCAAACGCTACGGGATCAACGTCGACAAGGCCGACCCCGTAGCGGTCTGATTTACTGCGCAGGCGTCGGCAGGGGTGGAATGGCTTCGGTCGGGGCCGGCAGGGCCGGCGTGGTCGTGGCGGGCTCGGCCTGCGGCGCAATCGGTGCAGCCTCAGGCGCGGGCACAACCGGCTCCGAGGCAGCGGGTGCGGCAGGCTCTTCCTTCGGCGCCTCGACTTTCTCCGCAGCCGGTGCGGCCTTCGGCTCCGGTACACCGAGGTCGGCCTTTGGCTGCTCGGGGATATGCTCAGCCTTCTTCACTTCCTGGGGCAGGAAGACGTCCACCAGCGCAAAGTAGCGCTCGTAGAACTTCGGCGCGGATACCGTCTCACTGGCCACCTTCACCATCGAGTCATCGGTGGAGCCGATCGGCATCGACACCGACCCCAGCACGCCTACACCCAGGCTCGCGGAGTTGTTGACCTTCTTCAGCGCATAGCGATCCTGAAGGGCGTTGGCAAACATCGTCGAGTGTTTTTTGCCTTTGCCATCATCGGCACACACCACGTTGAAGCTGATCTGCAGGTGAGTTTCGCCGGTCTGCTGGAAGCTCTTGTTACCCACGACCAGTTTCGGGTCGCTGCTGGTAATGATGTAGCCCTGGCTCAGCAAGGCACGCCGCGCGGCCTCGCACGCCGCTACATCACTAACCGGGTAATCCCGGGAAAATGTACCGGAGTCGTCGAAGTTCTCATGTTCATAAATAGCGGTCTTGGGTGACGAGCAGCCCGCGGCGCCCGCCAGCACCAGCGCCAGCCCGAGGCTACGCAAGTGGAATGATGTCGACATTGAAAATCCTGAGGAAAACGGTCTGGGCGGTATTGTGCAACAGAACGGGGCCTTGGCGCGCGCATTCCTGTCGGTAAAACGTCACAGACCTACGCACCGGGGCCTGCGGGAAAAAGCCCGGCGCACATATGGTCAATAAACACGCGTAACTTGGCCGAGGTATGGCGGCCGGGCCACAACATCCAGAAACTGCCCCGGTGTTCCAGGTAATCATCCAGCACCCGTTGCAAGCGCCGCTCGCCCACGGCCTGGTGGACCATGTAGTCCGGCAGGCAGGCAATGCCCAATCCCTCGAGCACCACATGGTTGAGGGACTCGATGGTGGTGCTGACCAACGGCGTGCGCAACAGCGGTTCGGCTGCGCCTGGGGCAAGACGCAACGGCCAGGGCTCGAGCTTGCCCGTGGCGCAGAACTTGTGGCGCAGGCAGGCATGACCATTCAGATCCTGCGGCTGCTGCGGGGTGCCGTGTTGGGCGAAGTAGCCCGGTGTGGCGACGAGAACCAACTGGTAGTGGCCCAAGTGGCGCGCCATCAACCGCGAATCCTCCGGCTTGCCGGTGCGAATCACCGCATCGAAACCTTCTTCGATCACGTCCACCATTCGGTCGGAAAAATCCACATCCAACTCGATCTCCGGGTAGGCGCGCATAAAGTCGCTGAGTACCGGCATCAATAAGCCCCGCACCTGCGGCACACTGATGCGCAACTTGCCCCGTGGCATTGCACCGGCGTCTGTCAGCTCCTGCTCTGCCGCTTCCACTTCAGCGAGAATCCGCCGCGACCGTTCAAGGAACAACGAGCCTTCACTGGTCAAGGTGATACTGCGCGTGCTGCGGTGGAACAGCCGCACGCCCAGGCGCTCTTCCATCCGCGCAATGCTTTTGCCCACGGCCGACGACGATACCCCCAGCACGCGGCCGGCGGCGGTGAAGCTGAGCGTCTGCGCCACCTGCACAAATACCGAAAGGCTGCCCAAGCTGTCCATGATCCCGCCTTTAGCGATTGCGGACACCAGCGTCCGATAAGTTCGGAACTTTAGCCTGTTTTTCCGCCAGCCACAGCCCCCTACTCTGCCCGCTCGCCCTTTCACCCGGATAAAACCTCATGAGCAGCAGCCCTTCGTTCACCGCATCAGCCCAGCGGGATTCATTACCGCTGGGCGGTCTACTGGCCTTGGCCAGCGCCGGCTTTATCACCATCCTCACCGAAGCCATGCCTGCCGGGCTTCTGCCGCAGATGGGCGAAGGCCTGGGTGTGTCGCCCGCCTTGGTCGGTCAATTGGTCACCCTCTACGCCCTTGGCTCGTTGCTGGCCGCCATCCCCCTGACGCTGCTGACCCGCGGCTGGCGCAGGCGGCCGTTGCTGCTGCTGGCCATTGGCGGCTTTGCCTTGGTCAACAGCGTGACCGCACTGTCCAGCCACTACGAGCTGACCCTGGTGGCGCGCTTTTTTGCCGGGGTCTTCGCCGGTCTGCTCTGGGCGTTGCTGGCGGGTTATGCGAGCCGAATGGTAGCGCCGCACCTGCAAGGTCGCGCAATTGCCGTAGCGATGCTGGGTGCACCGTTGGCGCTGTCACTGGGTGTGCCCGCAGGCACCTTCCTCGGCACCGCCGTTGGCTGGCGCCTGAGCTTTGCGATCATGACCGGGCTGACCTTGGTGCTACTGGTCTGGGCGCGCTGGCAACTGCCGGATTTTGCCGGCGAACGGGCGGATAAACGCTTGGAGCTGCGCCAGGTGCTGAACCTGCCAGGCATTCGTCCGGTGCTGTGGGTGACGTTTACCTACGTGCTGGCCCACAACATTCTGTACACCTACATCGCCCCGTTGCTGGTGCCAGCGGGTATTGAGGCGGACGTTGACCGAGTGCTGCTGGTGTTTGGCGTCGCGGCGGTACTGAGCATCTGGCTGGCAGGTATGTTGATTGACCATTGGCTGCGCGCCTTGGTGTTGATCAGCTGTGCGCTGTTTGGCCTGATCGCCCTGGCACTGGCGTTCTGGATCAATGTGCCAGCAGTCATCTATACCGCCGTGGCGTTATGGGGCCTGGCGTTCGGCGGCTTGCCGGCATTGCTGCAAACCGCACTGGCCCAATCGGCGGGCAAGTCGGCGGATGCAGCGCAATCAATGCTGGTGACCGTGTGGAACCTGGGGATCGCCGGTGGCGGGTTGGCGGGTGGCGTGTTACTTCAGGGCTGGGGCGTCTCGGGCTTTCCATGGGCCGTTATACTACTGATGCTACTGGCCTGGGCCGGCGCATCACAGACGGCGCCCCAACAGTTGGCCCGGCCACCCCGCCAAGTCGAACGTTGAAATGCGTTCGTAGCCACAGGACTCATAAAAACGCACCAGATCCCCTGTGCCGCCGCCGTAGCAGTCCACACGCAAGCGTGTCACTCCTGCTGCGCGGGCCTGGTCATCGGCAAAGGCCATCATGCGCCGCCCAAGGCCGCGAACTCGCGGATCACGCGCGGCAATCAACAGGCGCACATACACCTGCGGCTCTGCCTCCGACGGCACATAAGGCATGGGATCGCCCAACACCAGCGCTCCCCGAAGATGCCCTTCGGGGTCCTCGACAACCCAGGCCCCGGGCGACGCGCAGGCTTCAGTCACTTGCACTACTCGCCGGGGCGACGCCGACCAGGGCTCAGTGCCCCATTGATCGTTATTGCCCATGCCAACGAACCAGGCGATCACCTCGTCGAACACCTGCAGCACGGCAGGAACATCCGCCACCTTGGCGCGGCGGATCACCCAGCCATCCATTCCTTGAATCAACACGCTTGAAACTCCTGGGTCGACGATACCGAGTACCCAGTCTAGCGCACATAAAAAAGCCCCCGGTCTTTTCAGGCCGGGGGCTTCTTGTTCAAACCAACATCAGTACTTCTTGATATCAGCCTTGGTTTCCAACTGCTTGCGGTATGCCGCGAAGTCCTGCTGGCCAACACGGGAAGCGAGGAAGCGGCGGTATTGCGCCTTTTCTTCGTCCGTTGGGGCAGCCGCTTCGTTGACACCGTTCAAGCGCACGATCACCAGGCTGCCATCAGCCAGGGTAACGGTGGTAAAGGTCGGTTTGTCCTTGGCCGCAGGCTTGGGCATGCGGAACAGGGCTTGCAGCACGGCCGGGTCAATCGCTTCCTGGCTACGGGTAGCCGCTTCAGTGACTTTCCAGGCCTGGCCGTCGACCGGCTGGTTCAGCGGGGTCTTGCCATCACGCAGGCTGGCGATCAGCTCATCAGCGTGAGTCTTGGCAGCCGCGCTGGCGCGCTCCTTGGCCATCTGCGTGCGGATCGCCGCAGCAACGCTTTCCAGCGGCAGTTGCGCAGGTTTGCGGTGCTCTTTGGCACGCAGCACGATGATGGTTTCCGGGTCCAGTTCAATGGCGCTGCTGTTGGCACCCTCATCCAGCACTTCCGGGCTGAACGCAGCGGTGACCACGGCACGGTTGGCCGCAACACCGTCACCACCTTCACGGCCAAACGGCGCGGAGGTGTGTACGGTCAGCTTCAGGTCAGACGCCGGTTGGGCCAGATCGGAGGCTTCGAATGCCGCATCTTCCAATTGCTTGGTCGCTTCGACAAAACGCTGCTCGACCTGTTGGGTCTTGAGCTCGCGGGTCAGCTTGTCTTTCAGGCTGGCAAACGTCGGCACTTGCGGTGCCTCAACGCCCAACAGCTTGATCAAGTGCCAACCGAAGGTGCTGCGAACCGGCGCCGAGACCTGGTCTTTGTTCAATGCGTACAAGGCTGCTTCGAAGTCCGGGTCGTAGACGCCCGGGCCGGCAAAGCCGAGGTCGCCGCCACTGTTGGCCGAACCTGGATCCTGGGAGAACTCCTTGGCCAGGGTTTCGAACTTCTCGCCCTTGGCCAGGCGTGCCTGGATTTCTTCGATCTTGGCCTTCGCTTGCGCGTCGGTGACCTTATCGTTGACTTCAATCAGGATGTGCGCCGCGCGACGCTGTTCAGCGAGGTTGGCGGTTTCTTTCTGATAGGCAGCCTGCAGTTCATCGTCCTTCACGCTGACCTGGTCGAAGAAGGAAGACTTCTTCAGTTCCAGGTAGTCGATGACCACCTGGTCCGGAGTCATGAACTCCTTGGCGTGCTGGTCATAGTAAGCCTTGACCTCGTCGTCGGTGAGTTTCACCGCTGCGGGGTTGGCCTTGATATTGACGGTAGCGAAATCGCGGGTCTGTTTTTCCAGACGGGCGAATGCCAGCACCTCGGCGTCGGTTACGAAACCGCTGCCGGCGATGCCTGCGCGAACCTGGCCGATCAGCATTTCCTGAGTCAGCATCTGACGGAACTGCATACGGCTGTAGCCCAGTTGACGGATCACCTGGTCAAAGCGTTCGGCGTTGAACTTGCCGTCCACCTGGAATTCCGGCGTCTGCAGGATTACCTGGTCCAGTGCCGCTTCAGAGAAGCCAAACTTGGAGTCGGCGGCGCCTTGCAGCAGCAGCTTACGATCGATCAGGCCCTTGAGCGCCGCATCGCGCAGCAGTTTTTCGTCCAGCAGCGAAGCATCGAAATCCTTACCCAGCTGTTGCATCAGCTGGCGACGTTGCATGTCGACGGCCTGGCTGAGTTCAGTCTGGGTGATTTCTTCACCGTTGACCTTGGCCACGTCCTGCTTGGTGTTGGTCGAGGCCTGGAAAATGGCCTCGATACCGGTGAACGCCATCAATGCGACGATGATCCCGATAATGGTCTTGGCAATCCAGCCTTGTGAATTGTCCCTGATATTTTGCAGCATGCGTCCCCCAGAAACGGTTGAACTTCAAAAATTGGCAACCGTGGAGCGTGGGTAGAGTCCGGATAGAAGAAAGGCGCATCCGAGGATGCGCCTTCTCGTAACTGGCGGAGCGGGCGGAGGTTTGAACCGACACCCCGGCGTGGCGACCCGATGGATACGTGGGTCAGCTACCGCTCCACTGCCAGGCCAGACCAGCGTCCGACCCGGGTAGTAGGTAAAGGCTTGATCGAAACTTAGTTAACGGCTTCTTTCAGGGCTTTACCGGCTTTGAAACCTGGTTTCTTGGCAGCCGCGATTTGCAGAGCGTCGCCAGTCTGTGGGTTACGGCCAACGCGAGCTGGGCGATCAGTCACAGAGAAAGTACCGAAGCCTACCAGTACCACGGAGTCGCCGGCCTTCAGAGCGCCAGTGACGGATTCGATTACTGCATCCAGCGCACGGCCAGCAGCAGCTTTCGGGATATCAGCGGATGCAGCGATAGCATCAATCAGTTCCGACTTGTTCACTCTAAGTCCCCTTACATATCTATTGAGTATGATTCTAAGTTTTTTGGTAAACAGCAAAAACCAGTGCTGAATGGCCTACAGACACTTAAGAGCCGCTTTATAACAAGGGCTCTAAAAAGCTGTCAAGGAAGCCTCCAGGCTTATTCACATTAATGCGTGCTAATTCTTTCCTTGGAATCAGACTCTCGCTTTTCATCCTTTGCAACTATCTCCGGAGCCACATCCGGCAAGGGCTCCGGCGCGTATTGCAGCGCAATTTGCAGGACCTCGTCAATCCATTTAACCGGTTTAATCTGAAGATCTTGCTTGATATTGTCAGGAATTTCCTTCAAGTCGCGAACATTCTCTTCAGGAATGATCACGGTCTTGATACCACCCCGGTGTGCAGCGAGCAATTTCTCTTTCAGACCACCGATGGCCAATACCTGGCCACGCAGGGTGATTTCCCCGGTCATGGCCACGTCGGCGCGCACCGGTATGCCGGTCAATGCCGATACCAGGGCCGTGCACATGCCTACGCCGGCGCTAGGGCCATCCTTCGGTGTAGCCCCTTCCGGCATGTGGATGTGGGTGTCGTGCTTCTCGTGGAAGTCCAAGGGGATCCCCAGGCTCCGGGCGCGGCTGCGCACCACGGTCTGCGCGGCGGTAATGGATTCGACCATCACGTCACCGAGGGAGCCGGTCTTGATCAACTGGCCCTTACCGGGAATCACCGCCGCTTCGATGGTCAGCAATTCGCCGCCCACCTGGGTCCACGCCAGGCCAGTCACCTGCCCTACCTGATCCTGTTGCTCAGCCAGGCCGTAACGGAATTTACGCACGCCCAGGAAGTGCTCAAGAGCGTCGGCAGTGACCTTCACCGAGAAGCGTTTTTCCAGCGCGTGCTCCTTGACCGCCTTGCGGCAAATCTTCGCGATCTGGCGCTCAAGGCCCCGTACACCGGCCTCGCGAGTGTAGTAGCGCACGATGTCGCGAATCGACTCGACGTCAAATTCGATCTCACCCTTCTTCAGGCCATTGGCCGAAATCTGCTTGGGCGCGAGGTATTTGACGGCGATGTTGATCTTCTCGTCTTCGGTGTAACCCGGCAGGCGAATCACTTCCATCCGGTCCAGCAACGCTGGCGGAATGTTCATGGAGTTGGAGGTGCACAGGAACATTACGTCGGACAGGTCGTAGTCGACCTCCAGGTAATGGTCGTTGAAATTGTGGTTCTGCTCAGGGTCGAGCACTTCCAGCAAGGCCGACGCCGGATCGCCACGCATGTCGCTGCCCATTTTGTCGATTTCATCGAGCAGGAACAGCGGGTTGCGCACACCCACCTTTGTCATTTTTTGAATCAATCTTCCTGGCATCGAACCGATGTAAGTCCGCCGATGACCACGAATTTCCGCTTCATCTCGCACACCACCGAGGGCCATGCGCACGAATTTACGGTTGGTGGCATTGGCGATGGACTCGGCCAGGGAGGTTTTACCCACGCCAGGCGGGCCAACCAGGCACAACACCGGGCCACGAATCTTCTTCACGCGCTTTTGCACGGCAAGGTATTCGAGGATGCGTTCTTTGACTTCTTCAAGGCCATAGTGGTCGGCATCGAGAATGTCTTCAGCGCGGGCCAGGTCCAGGCGTACCTTGGTCTGAGCCTTCCACGGCACCTGCACCAGCCAGTCGATGTACGAGCGCACCACGGTGGCCTCGGCGGACATCGGCGACATCTGCTTGAGCTTGTTCAACTCGGCGGTGGCTTTGGTCAGGGCGTCTTTCGGCAGGCCTGCAGCATCGATGCGCTTTTTCAGCTCTTCGATTTCATTGTGGCCTTCCTCGCTGTCGCCGAGTTCCTTTTGAATGGCCTTCATCTGCTCATTCAGGTAGTACTCGCGCTGGCTGCGCTCCATTTGCTTTTTGACGCGACCCCGGATGCGCTTCTCGACCTGGAGCAGATCGATTTCGGCATCCAGCAATGCCAGCACGTGTTCGACACGGGCCGACAGGTCAATGATTTCGAGGATGTCTTGCTTCTGCTCGATCTTCAGCGCCATATGCGCGGCCATGGTGTCGACCAGGCGGCTTGGCTCATCGATGCTATTGAGGGAAGACAGGACTTCAGCCGGGACCTTCTTGCCCAACTGCACATACTGCTCAAACTGCGAGAGCAGGCTGCGCACAAAGACTTCGGACTCGCGCTCAGGGGCCTCGACTTCGTCGATCAGCACCACTTCAGCGCGTAGGTGGCCGTCCACCTCCATGAAACGCTCTACCGAACCGCGCTGCTCGCCTTCCACCAACACCTTGACGGTTCCATCGGGCAGCTTGAGCAGTTGCAGGACAGTGGCAATGGTGCCGACGCGATACAGGGCGTCTTCGCCTGGATCATCATCGGCAGGATTTCTCTGGGCCAATAGCAGTATCTGCTTGTCGCCCGTCATCGCAGCCTCAAGGGCTTCGATAGACTTCTCGCGCCCCACGAACAGCGGGATAACCATGTGCGGATAGACGACGACATCACGCAACGGCAGGAGAGGCAATTCGATGGTTGTCTTCATGATTTCGCCTCTATGACAGTTGAAAAATAAGCTTGAAACCAAGATGGGGGCTGCGTGTAAAAAAAACAAGCTCAATGCTGGCAGTTACACGCAGTAAAAATCCTTATGAAAAACAAAGGGGCCCCTAGAGGCCCCTTCATTTGTACCGAAACTGCGAAACGCTTACGCGTCTGGCGCAGCCTTGGCAGTCGGCTCACTGTTTTCGTAGATATACAGGGGCTTGGACTTGCCTTCTATAACGCTTTCGTCGATCACCACTTTACTCACCTCGGACTGCGAGGGGATTTCATACATGGTGTCGAGCAACACGCCTTCGAGGATAGAACGCAGGCCACGTGCACCGGTCTTGCGCTCCAATGCCCGCTTGGCTACCGACTTGAGTGCGTCAGTACGGAACTCAAGGTCCACACCTTCCATCTCAAACAGCTTGGCATATTGCTTGGTCAGGGCGTTTTTCGGTTCGGTGAGGATCTGAATCAGAGCCGCCTCATCCAACTCGTCCAACGTCGCCAGGACCGGCAGACGGCCAACGAACTCAGGGATCAGACCGAACTTGACCAGATCGTCAGGCTCGACTTCACGCAGGGACTCGCCCACCTTCTTGCCTTCTTCCTTGCTGCGCACTTCTGCACTGAAACCGATGCCGCCACGGGTAGACCGTTGCTGAATAACCTTCTCCAGGCCGGAGAATGCACCGCCACAGATAAACAGGATGTTGCGCGTATCAACCTGAAGGAATTCCTGCTGCGGGTGCTTGCGGCCGCCTTGTGGCGGTACGGAAGCAACCGTGCCTTCGATCAGTTTCAACAGGGCTTGCTGCACGCCTTCACCGGAAACGTCCCGGGTGATCGACGGGTTGTCGGACTTGCGCGAGATCTTGTCGATTTCGTCGATGTAGACAATACCCATCTGGGCCTTCTCTACGTCGTAGTCACACTTCTGCAGCAGTTTCTGAATGATGTTCTCGACGTCCTCACCCACGTAGCCAGCCTCGGTGAGGGTGGTGGCGTCGGCGATGGTAAACGGAACGTTCAGCAGGCGAGCGAGGGTTTCTGCAAGCAGGGTCTTACCCGAGCCTGTTGGACCGATCAGCAGGATGTTGCTCTTGCCGAGTTCGACTTCGTCGCCTTTCTTGTCACGCTGGTTCAGACGCTTGTAGTGGTTGTATACCGCTACGGCCAGAACCTTCTTTGCACGCTCTTGACCAATCACATACTGATCAAGGATGCCGCTGATTTCTTTAGGCGAAGGCAATTTATGCGCGCTGCTTTCGGCCTGGGCTTCCTGCACCTCCTCACGGATGATGTCATTGCACAGGTCGACGCACTCGTCGCAGATAAAGACCGAGGGGCCGGCAATCAATTTGCGCACTTCATGCTGGCTTTTGCCACAGAAGGAGCAATAGAGCAGCTTGCCGTTGTCCTCGCCGTTGCGGGTGTCAGTCATTCGTTCGATCCAAATCCGATAGGCTTGCAACACAAGATGAAGGCTTATGCGGGCTTTTTCAAGCCCGCAGGTGATCGGAAAACCCGACCAGCCCTATTTTGAGCGGCTTATATTAAGCGGGGCGCTTTTCGATCACTGCGTCGATCAACCCGTATTCACGTGCGGCTTCGGCGCTCATGAAGTTATCGCGGTTGGTGTCGCGCTCGATTTCTTCCAGGGTGTGCCCGCTGTGCTTGGCCATCAGCGTGTTGAGACGTTCGCGGATGAAGAGGATTTCCTTGGCGTGGATTTCGATGTCCGACGCCTGGCCCTGGAAACCGCCCAGTGGCTGGTGAATCATCACGCGCGAGTTAGGCAGGCAGTAACGCTTGCCCTCGGCACCCGCGGTTAGCAGGAACGCGCCCATGCTGCAGGCCTGGCCAATGCAGGTAGTCGATACGTTCGGCTTGATGAACTGCATGGTGTCGTAGATCGACATGCCCGCCGTCACCGAACCGCCCGGCGAGTTGATGTAGAGATGGATGTCCTTGTCCGGGTTTTCCGCTTCAAGGAACAGCAGTTGCGCACAGATCAGGTTGGCCATGTAGTCCTCTACCGGGCCCACCAGAAAGATCACTCGCTCCTTGAGCAGGCGCGAGTAGATGTCGTAGGCGCGTTCGCCACGAGCGGACTGCTCGACAACCATCGGGACCAGGCCGCCTGCGGCCTGGATATCAGAGTTCTGCTGAATATAGGAATTACGGAACATGCTCTGCAGTTACTCCCAAATAGTCATGTCTTGAAAACGCATAAGCCAGCGCGAGGCTGGCTTATGGTTGAATTTCCAACGAGTTGGACAATCAGTCGGCTTGTGCTGCTTCCGCCGGCTTGACTGCTTCTTCGTAAGAGACCGCTTTATCGGTCACCTTAGCCTTCTGCAGAACAGTATCCACAACTTGTTCTTCCAGCACAACCGAACGTACCTCGTTCAGCTGCTGGTCGTTCTTGTAGTACCAAGCCACGACCTGCTCAGGCTCCTGGTAGGCCGAAGCCATTTCCTGGATCATTTCGCGAACGCGGTCTTCGTCAGGCTTGAGGTCGAACTGCTTGACCACTTCAGCCACGACCAGGCCCAGCACAACGCGACGCTTGGCTTGCTCTTCGAACAGCTCGGCCGGCAGTTGGTCTGGCTTGATATTGCCGCCGAACTGCTGAACAGCTTGTACGCGCAGGCGATCCACTTCGTTTGACAGCAGGGCCTTAGGCACTTCGATCGGGTTGGCGGCCAGCAGACCGTCCATGACCTGGTTCTTGACCTTGGATTTGATGGCCTGGCGAAGCTCGCGCTCCATGTTCTTGCGAACTTCGGTGCGGAAGCCTTCGATACCGGTTTCCTTGATGCCGAACTGATTGAAGAATTCTTCGTTCAGCTCCGGCAGCTTAGGCTCGGAAACGCTGTTGACCGTCACGGTGAACTCGGCGGCTTTGCCGGCCAGGTCCAGGTTCTGGTAGTCAGCAGGGAAAGTCAGGTTCAGAACGCGCTCTTCACCAGCCTTGGCGCCGACCAGGCCGTCTTCGAAACCAGGGATCATGCGGTTGGAGCCCAGCACCAACTGAGTACCCTTGGCGGAACCGCCAGCGAATACTTCGCCGTCAACCTTGCCAACGAAATCGATGTTCAGCTGGTCTTCGTTCTGGGCAGCACGGTCGGCCACTTCGAAACGGGTGTTCTGCTTGCGCAGGATTTCCAGCATGTTGTCCAGGTCCGAATCAGCCACTTCGGCGCTCAGGCGCTCGATAGCGATACCGTCGAATCCGGCCACTTCGAATTCAGGGAACACTTCGAATACGGCAACGTATTCCAGGTCCTTGCCCGCTTCCAGGGACTTAGGCTCGATCGAAGGCGAACCAGCCGGGTTCAGCTTTTGCTCAACCACTGCTTCGTAGAAAGAAGCCTGGATCACGTCACCTACGGCTTCATTGCGCGCATCAGCACCAAAACGGCGCTTGATTTCGCTCATTGGCACTTTGCCTGGACGGAAACCAGCGATCTTGGCCTTTTGGGCAGTCTGCTGCAGACGCTTGTTGACCGCAGTCTCGATGCGCTCAGCCGGCACGGTGATGCTCATGCGGCGCTCGAGAGCAGTAGTATTTTCAACAGAAACTTGCATGGATATTCCTCGTTGCACAGACGTTAGCCGGCCATTTCCGACCCCAATCAAGGGCATGCATTCTAGTGGGTCAAACTCAAGAAGTCACCCTACTGGAAATACGCCCGTAAACAGCCGGCAATTTATCGGTACGAAGGCACTGTCGCGCCCCGCCCCGGTGACAAATAAAGCCAATCACGCCAAGGCTCTGCGCCGCCCCTTCTATATATAGAAGGGGTCGTCACTCATCTCCCTGACGTCCCACCCTGCAAAGAGGGCAGATAGACAACGCAGCATCATCGAGACACATAAATACGATGAAACGCACCGCCAACGCGACCCAGAACCTGCAGCCGCGAAAATCCGAACCGCCAAAACCAAAAAAGGCGCCAGACTGTTAAATCTGGCGCCTTTCGAATATGGGGTGGACGAAGGGGATCGAACCCTCGACAACGGGAGTCACAATCCCGTGCTCTACCAACTGAGCTACGCCCACCATATTGCGTTAACAAAGAAACCAAACTACTTCTTTGTCGAACCCTACCCTGCATGTAGACCGAGTAAAGCTTTATTTGGTGCGGATGAAGAGACTCGAACTCTTACGCCTCGCGGCGCTGGAACCTAAATCCAGTGTGTCTACCAATTCCACCACATCCGCGCTTGAAGCTCTTAAAGCAAAGGCGCCAGACGATTAATCTGGCGCCTTTTCAAAATATGGGGTGGACGAAGGGGATCGAACCCTCGACAACGGGAGTCACAATCCCGTGCTCTACCAACTGAGCTACGCCCACCATATAGCGCTACTTGTGCCAAAGCTGCCTAATGGCGCACCCGGCAGGACTCGAACCTGCGACCATCCGCTTAGAAGGCGGATGCTCTATCCAGCTGAGCTACGGGCGCCTTATTAATCTGTACTCTTGGAGGATTACAAACTAAGTGCTTCCAGCCTTACAGAACAACGATTCTGCTCGACCTTCTTAACCAGTGCTAGGCTGTGCCCGACAAGTGCGACGAATAGTATAGAGGGCCTGGAAACCCGTCAAATCTTTTTTGAAAAAAATTCATTTTATTTAAGGGGTTAGGCCAATTTGCAGACCAAGCGCCTTTGCCCTCACGCCGTGGCGTGCGAGAATGCGCGCACTTTTCCTCCCCCTCTCGATGGTTAATCACGCGTAATGACTGCACAACTTATCGACGGCAAATCAATCGCCGCCAGCCTGCGCCAGCAGATCGCCAAACGAGTCACCGAGCGCAGCCAGCAAGGCCTGCGCACGCCTGGCCTCGCGGTGATCCTGGTCGGCAGCGATCCTGCCTCTCAGGTTTATGTCTCGCACAAGCGTAAAGACTGTGAAGAGGTCGGCTTTATTTCCAAGGCCTACGACCTGCCTGCCGACACCACCCAGCAAGCCCTGACCGACCTGATCGACAGCCTCAACGACGACCCGGCGATGGACGGCATCCTCCTGCAATTGCCATTGCCCGCGCACCTGGACGCATCCAAGTTGCTGGAGCGCATCCGCCCGGACAAGGATGTCGACGGTTTCCATCCTTATAACGTCGGCCGCCTGGCCCAGCGTATCCCGCTGCTGCGCCCGTGCACGCCCAAAGGCATCATGACCCTGCTGGAAAGCACCGGCGTCGACTTGTACGGCCTCGATGCCGTCATCGTCGGCGCGTCCAACATCGTTGGCCGCCCCATGGCCATGGAGTTGCTGCTGGCCGGTTGCACCGTCACCGTGACCCACCGCTTCACCAAGGACCTCGCAGGCCACGTTGGCCGTGCCGACCTGGTCGTCGTGGCCGCCGGCAAGCCGGGCCTGGTCAAGGGTGAATGGATCAAGGAAGGCGCCATCGTTATCGACGTGGGCATCAACCGCCAGGAAGACGGCAAGCTGGTCGGCGACGTAGTGTATGAAACCGCCCTGCCCCGCGCCGGCTGGATCACCCCGGTGCCGGGTGGCGTTGGCCCGATGACCCGTGCCTGCCTGCTGGAAAACACCCTGTACGCCGCAGAAACCCTGCACGGTTAATAACCAACCGTACTGAAAAAGCCCTGCCTTATCGCAGGGCTTTTTATTGCCCGGAAGAAAGCCTGTTTTTTCTTAGTTTTTAAGCACTTTCGTCTGGTTTTAGAAGAACATTCGACAGTCTCTCGTCCATACTCCTAAAATGTAACGCCATTTGTCACAAAACCCGTTTCCCAACGGTATTTCTTACTTTTTTAGCGAGTTCATCCGCGTGAAAATTCGTCTTTCCATTGTCAGCCTATTTTTTGCTTTCACGGGCCCCTTTGCGCACGCCGCCGAATCCACCCTGGCGCCGCGCGATCCGTCCAAACTGCAGATCGCTTCCGGCAGCGCCATGCTGGTGGACCTGCAAACCAACAAGGTCATCTACGCCAGCAACCCCGACGTGGTGGTCCCTATCGCCTCGGTGAGCAAGCTGATGACCGGCCTGATCGTGCTTGAAGCCAAGCAGAACATGGACGAGTACATCGACATCAACATCACCGACACGCCGGAGATGAAAGGCGTGTTCTCGCGCGTGAAGATCGGCAGCCAGATGCCGCGCAAGGAGATGTTGCTGATCGCCCTGATGTCCTCGGAAAACCGCGCCGCGGCGAGCCTGGCGCACCACTATCCGGGCGGCTACGCGGCCTTTATTGCCGCGATGAACGCCAAGGCCAAGGCCCTGGGCATGACCAGCACCCACTACGTCGAACCTACCGGCCTGTCGATCCACAACGTGTCCACCGCCCGCGACTTGAGCAAGCTGCTGGCCTACGCGCACAAATTTCCGATGCTGAGCCAGTTGAGCACCACCAAGGAAAAGACCGTGGCGTTCCGCAAGCCCAACTACACCTTGGGTTTCTCCAACACCGACCACCTGATCAACCGCGCCAACTGGGATATCAAGCTGACCAAGACCGGCTTCACTAATCAGGCCGGTCATTGCCTGGTGCTGGTCACCAGCATGGGCAACCGTCCGGTGTCGCTGGTGATCCTGGATGCTTTCGGCAAGTTCACCCACTTCGCCGATGCCAGCCGTATCCGTAGCTGGGTCGAGACCGGCAAGGGCGGCTCGGTGCCGGACGTCGCATTGCGCTACAAGGCTGACAAGAACCTGAAGAACCGTCCGAACGCCGCAGAAGTACGTCGTTAAACACGTCCGCCTAAAATGCCCCGGCCTCGATTTGCCCGGGGCATTTTTATGGATACGCACCACCAAACGCAGGTTTTGCCCCTCAATTGACACCCTGGATAAGCGCTGCAGGCGACTCTCCCTCCCGTTCGATCTCCTCTCAGGAGCGTCACCGCACGTCATTCACCAGTGGGCAGGCGCACAAACTGAATACTCACCTCAAATCCGTCCTCCCGGTCTGTCGCCGGCGACGCCAGGGTCATACGCGCCTTGACCCCTTGCACGATCGCCTGGGCAATCGCCAAACCCAGTCCTGTACCTCTGGCTTCGCTGCTGCCGCGCACAAAGCGTTCGGTCAGACGCTGCAACACCGCTTCCGGGATGGCCGGTCCGCCATTGACCACACGCAACAACGCTTGGTCCGTGAGGCTGACTTCGACGGGTTGGTCAGTAGCGCCGTACTTCAACGCATTCTCGATCAAGTTGCGCAACAGAATCCCGAACGCGTCCGGGTCGATAGCACAATAAACGCTGCACTCAGTGGGCAGGTGCAAGCGAATGCGCTGCCCGCTGCTGCGATTCCACTCATCGACGCCATGGGCCAGTAAGGGAATCAGATCCTGGGGCGCCTCGGACAGCAGCCCGCCGCCCTCAGCCTTGGCCAACTGCATAAGCTTCTCCGATAGCCGCGCCAGCTCGCGCAGGGAGTGTTCTATCTTTACCGCTCGCTCCCGCAAAGGGCCTTCCGGCGCCTCCTGGCGCAAGCGCTGAATCTGCGCCAATGTCGCCGCCAGCGGCGTGCGCAACTCGTGGGCGCTGTTGGCGGTAAAACTGCGCTCGGCCTCCAACGCCTTGCGCAAGCGCTCCAGCAGGCGGTTGACCGCATCGGCCAACGGGTCGATTTCAGCGGGCAGGCGCGCCACGCGGATCGGCGACAAATCCCCCGCACCACGAGCTTCTACGGCACGGCGATAGGCCAATACGCTGCGCAGGCTGAGGCGTACAAACAACCAAGTGCCCAGCAGGCTGATGGGGATCAGCGCCAGTAACGGCACCAACAACGCCAACAAGGCTTCCCGCGCGGCCTCACGACGATGTTTCAGCGGCTCGGCGATTTCGATGAACAGGCTACTGCGCTGTGCACTCGCGCCATACAGCCGGTATTTTCGCGTGGTGGAGAACCCCTCGCGCGGGTGTTCGTTGAAGATCTTCGGGTTGGCGTCATGGGATTGCATCAGAATCTGGCCCTGGGCGTCACGCACCACGTACGTCAGGTATTCCTTGTGCATTTTCAGGGTGGCGACATGCTGCGCGGTGCGGGGCTCTTCACGATTGCTGATTTCCAGCACGGCCAAGGGCAGGATCCGTTGCGCAGTCTCTTCCAGGGCGCTGTCGAACGTCTCGTTGAGCTCATGTTGCACCACCTGCCAAGCCACGGCGGTCGCCCCCAGCCAGAGCACGGTCATACCCAGGGTCAGTCCCAGGCCAAGACGCTTTTGCAGACTGACCGACGACTTCATACGGCCATCAACCGATACCCCATGCCACGCACGGTTTCCACCAGTTCGCGCCCCAGCTTTTTACGCAGGCGACTGATATAGACCTCAATGGTATTACTCTCGATTTCCGCGCCAAAGGCATACAAGCGATCTTCGAGCTGGGCCTTCGACAGCAACGCCGTAGGGCGTTGCACAAACGCCTCGAACAGCGCCCACTCGCGCGCCGTCAGGTCGATGGTCACGCCGGCGCGCTGTACGGTGCGCGCGCCCAGATCAATCTGCAGCTCTCCGAGCTTGATCTGCGGGTTAGGGTTGCCGCTGTAACGTCGGGCCACGGCGGCCACCCGGGCCGAGAGTTCAAACAGGTCGAATGGTTTGACCAGGTAATCGTCGGCACCGACATTGAGGCCGGCAATGCGATCGGATATCTGGTCCTGGGCGGTGAGGATGATCACCGGGGTCACATTGCCGGCCGAACGCTGTTCGCGCAAAAAGTCCAGCCCGCGACCGTCGGGCAGCATCAGGTCCAGCAGGATCAGGTCATACGGCGTGGTGCGCACGCTGGCTCTGGCATGGTCCAGTCGCTGCACCCAGTCGACCGCGTGGCCGTCATCGGCAATCTGTTCGCGCACCGCCTCCCCCAATCCTGGCGCGTCCTCCACCAATAAAACCCGCATCTGTCACCTCCTCTGATGGTTGTCGTGCAGCACCCTAACGGCCTTACCTGACGTGAATCTGAAGATTCAGCTGGTTGTCAGGAATGCGCCTTAGCGTATGCCGTACATGCCAACTCGGTCGGAGACAGATCATGAAATCAGCTTTTATTGCCAGCACTGCATTGTTGAGCGTCCTGCTCGGTGGATACGCCTTGGCCGATGATGATTGCAGCGAGCCGGTCAGCGACTGGCAACCGCGCGAAAACCTGCGTCAGCAAGTGGAGCAGCAATATGGCTGGAGCGTGCAGCGCATCAAGGTCGACGACGGCTGTTACGAGCTCAAGGGCAGCGACCGCAAGGGCAATGCCATCAAAGCCAGCTACACACCGGCTTCCCTTCGCCTGCGCAAACTGGAAATCCGTTTTGGCGACAAGGGCAACCCCCAGGACTACCTCAACCGCCCTGAAGCGCACTGATTCATCACCTTGTCCCGAGGCCTTCAGGTTGCTGTCAGCCAGCAGGTCCAGGCTCTCTCCACACCGCTCAATCAGGAGACTCTTATGAAAAAGCTTATCGTCGCAACCTGCCTCGCCGGCGCCATAGCCCTACCGGGGTTGGCCCAGGCCCGCGAAGTGACCCTGACCACCCAGCTCAAGGACTACAGCGGCAACGGTGCATACCTGGCGATTTATGTCACCGACGCCAACGGCCAATACCAGAAAACCCTGTGGGTCGCCGGCAAGAAGGCCAAGTACTACCGGCACCTGAGCGACTGGGCGCGCGGCAGTGGCATGAACCCGAGTGAGTTCGACGGGCTCAGCGGCGCCAGTGTGGGCAGTGGCCGCACCCTCAACGTCAGCGTGGAACTGGCCGACACCTTGATCGATGCCGGGTATCAGATCCGTATCGACAGCGCCGTGGAAGACAAGCGCGATAGCCGCGCCGACGTCAGTGTTCCCCTGACATCGAGCGGCTCGGGCAAACCGGTCAGCGGCAGCATCTATGTCGAGTCCTTTACCTACGACCTGTAGCCATTGTGCTTTCTGGAGGCTGAACATGCTTCGCCAGTTCCATTCACTGCCCGGTCTGATCGCCGCCCTG
Source organism: Pseudomonas sp. SB113 (assembly GCF_040754745.1). Taxonomy (NCBI): domain Bacteria; kingdom Pseudomonadati; phylum Pseudomonadota; class Gammaproteobacteria; order Pseudomonadales; family Pseudomonadaceae; genus Pseudomonas; species Pseudomonas sp. SB113. The sequence goes on along the minus strand of NZ_JBFMHW010000008.1, from coordinate 49,731 downwards.
CTGGTCATGATATTGGCCATCAGCGGTGCGGTTTTGTCCGTCAACCCGGCTTTGGAACGCCTGCACAACACATCGACCGCGACCGGACAGCTCAATGTCGGGCAGTTGGCAGGACGCATTGCCACGCACTTCCCGGGGGTGGAGCAGATCCAGCGCAGCCCCTCCGGGACGCTGATCATCTACTACAACCAGGAAGGCCAGGCCGGTGCGCAGACAGTCGACCCACTCACCGGGCAAGGGCTCGGCCCCTATGAGCCATACGCCTTTTCGCGCTGGGTAAAAGACCTGCACCGTTCGCTGTTCATGGGCACCGCAGGTCATGGGGTCACCGGTGTCGGCGCACTCGTCATGTTGATGCTTTCAGTGTCCGGCGCACTGTTGCTGGTGCGCCGCCTGGGCGGCCTGCGCAACCTGTCACGACCGCTGCGAGGCACATTCAGCCAGCGCTGGCATGCCGAAATCGGGCGCCTGGCCTTGCTCGGGCTGCTGCTCTCGGCCTTGAGTGGGCTCTACATGTCGGCCACGACCTTTGGTTTGATCGCCGACGGCAGTCAGACTGAACCGGCCTTCCCGGCCGGCGTCAGCGCCGGCACGGCACAGCCAGTGGCCAATCTGCAAGCATTGCAGGCCACCGACCTGAATGACTTGCGCGAGCTGGTGTACCCGAGCCCCGGCAACCCCCAGGATGTGTTTTCCCTGCGCACGGCCCAGGGCGACGGCTACGTGGACCCGGTCAGCGGCGCGCTGTTGTCGTATCAAGCCCACGACCCGCTGCACAACCTTTATCAATTGATCTATCAGTTGCACACCGGCGAAGGCCTATGGTGGCTGGGTTTGCTCCTTGGACTCAGCGCCCTGAGCGTACCGTTGATGAGCGTGACCGGTGTTCTGCTGTGGTGGCATCGCCGCAAGGCCGGCCCGCACCTTCGCCATAACAGCCCCGCCCACTGCGCCGACAGCGTGATTCTGGTGGGCAGTGAAAACAACTCCACCTGGGGCTTTGCCAGTACCTTGCATGACGCGCTGCACCAGGCCGGTCATCAGGTGCACAGCGCAGCGATGAATGAATGGCAGGGGGATTACCGCAGCGCGCAGCGGGTTGTCATCCTCACGGCAACCCACGGCGACGGCGACGCGCCGGCCTCAGCCGCACAGTTCCTGAAGCGGCTGGCGCACTGCGGGATCAAACCCGGCCTGCCCTTTGCCGTCTTGGGTTTTGGCGATCGACAGTTCACGCAATTCTGTCAGTACGCCCAAACGGTGCAGGCCGCCATGGAGCAGGCCGGTGGCGTGGCGTTGTTGCCGCTGGAAACCATCAACCGCCAGTCTTCTCAAGCGTTCGCGCGCTGGGGCGTGGACCTGGGCGAAGTCCTGGGGCAGCCGTTGAAACTGGTCCACAGTCCCGAGCGGCCGCACACCCATCAACTGGTGCTGGCGGAGCGCACCGTCTACGGCGAGCAAGTGCAGGCCCCGACCCACGTCCTGCGGTTCAAGGCGCGCGGCAAACTGCCGCGCTTCCAGGCCGGCGACCTGGTCGGCATCTACCCGCCGGGGAGTCCGCTGCCACGCTTTTACTCGCTGGCCAGCAGCAGCGACGACGGGGTATTGGAGATTTGCGTGCGCAAACACGAGGACGGCCTGTGCTCGGGCTTCCTGCATGACTTGGCGATCGGCGCGCCGATCGATGCCTTTATCCAGCCCAACCCGCAATTTCGTCCGGCATCGGGCGCGCACCCGGTGATCCTGATTGGTGCGGGCACCGGCATTGGCCCCCTGGCCGGTTTTATTCGCAACAACAAAGCCCGACACCCGATGCACCTGTATTGGGGCGGGCGTAATCCGGCTTCGGATTTTCTCTATGAACCGGAACTCAAGCGCTACCTGGCCGACCGTCGCCTGACCACGTTGCGTGCCGCGTTTTCCCAAGTGCAAGACAGCAGCTATGTGCAAGACCGATTGATCAGCGATGCCCTGGCGTTGCGCCGATTAATTGAAAAAGGCGCCCAGGTGCTGGTGTGTGGCAGCCGCGACATGGCCAAAGGTGTGATGCACGCTCTGGATGAAGTGCTCATGCCGCTTAACCTGAGTGTGCAAGCCCTAAAGGCACAAGGACGCTACCGTGAAGATGTGTACTGAGCCCCAACGCTACAGCCTGAACGGCGAGACCATGGGCAGCCGCTACACCGCCGTGTTCTATGCCGAACCCGGCATCGACACCGACGTGATCAACCGCAGCCTGGCCCAGGCCGTGAGTCGGGTGGACCAGCAGATGTCTATCTGGAAACCCGACTCCGACCTCAATCGCCTCAACGCCGCTTCCGAGCAGGCATGGGTACCGGTGCCCAAAGAGCTGGTCACGGTGCTGGCCGCCGCGCTGCGGGTCAGCGCGCAATCCGGCGGGGCTTTCGACATTGCCGTCGGTGATCTGGTGGACGCCTGGGGCTTCGGGCCCGGCGCACCATCAGTCACCGAGCAGACCATCGACGCTCCGCCGCCACGCTACGGTCTGTCGAGCAATGCGGCGTTGACGGTGGACACGCAACGCCACCGGGTGCGTAAACGCGCACCGCTCAAGCTCAACCTCAACGGTATCGCCAAAGGCTTTGGCGTGGACGAACTGGCACGCTGCCTGGACGGCTTCGGGCTGACCCGTTACCTGGTCGGCATCGATGGCGAGATGCGCGCGCGCGGCGTCAAGCCGGACGCTCAACCCTGGGTCGTGGCCGTTGAAAAACCGTGCCGGGGCCAGCGTGACGTGATGGGGGTCATGGAACTCAGCGATGCGGCCATCGCCACTTCCGGCGACTACCGGCACTGGATTGACGTCAATGGACAACATTATGCCCACACCATGAACCCGGCCACTGGCGCACCGTTGTGCAATACAGTCGCGGCCGTCACGGTGGTGGCAACCTCGTGCATGCTCGCCGATGCCTGGGCCACGGCGTTGATGGTGCTGGGCGAGATCGAAGGCCCCCGCCTGGCCCAGGCACGCGGGCTGGACGCACTATTCGTGCTGCGCGAGGGTGACCAGCTCAAAGAAATATCCATTGTCGGCGGCATTCTGCAGGCGCAGATTGAAAGCCGCCCGCCCCAAGCCTACCCACGACCGTGAGTCCCGCAACGCTATGAAATTCATGCACCGGCACACCGAATCCCACCGCAGTGACCGTATCGGCTGGCTGCGCGCGGCAGTCCTGGGGGCCAATGACGGTATCGTTTCAACCGCCAGCCTGCTGATCGGCGTAGCCGCCGCCAACGCCAGCCATGCCTCGCTGATCGTCACTGGCATGGCCGGGCTGGTGGCGGGGGCAATGTCCATGGCCGCCGGTGAATACGTTTCCGTGCATTCCCAGGCCGATACCGAACGCGCCGACCTGGCCCGGGAACGGGCGGAGCTGGCCAGCAACCCGAAAGCCGAGCACAGCGAGCTTGCCCACATTTATATGCAGCGTGGCGTATCACCCGAACTGGCCCATCAGGTCGCCGATCAATTGATGGCACACGACGCATTGGGTGCCCATGCGCGGGACGAATTGGGAATCAGCGAAACCCTCACCGCCAAACCGCTGCAAGCGGCGTTGGCCTCGGCTGCCAGTTTCGTGGTGGGTGCCGCGTTGCCGCTGGCGGTGACGGTCGTCGCCCCGGCGCACAGCGTTGTGCCGTGGGTGTCCGGCATGTCCCTGCTGTTTCTTGCCAGCCTTGGCGCCGTGGCAGCCAGGGCCGGAGGGGCGAAAGTCCTCGTCGGCGCTTGGCGCGTGACCCTGTGGGGGGTGCTGGCCATGGGCATTACGGCCACCGTCGGAGCGTTGTTCGGTGCGGTGGTCTAGTGTAAAACCCGCGCGCCCATGGGGTGGGCGCAGTTGGTTTTACTTTCTTTCGGCCAACACTTTGAGCGCCTGCGCCGCCGCCCGCTCCTGCCCGGCCTGGGCCGTCGCATTAGCCGAATCCCGCCAGCGCTGCGCATCCACATTGGCCGGTAATTGGCTCGGGCGCTGGGTGAGGATTGCCCAATTCCCGGCGCTATTCCACTTCGACTCAAAGTCGCTGAAGCTCATCAGCAGGCGTCGATCCATGCCTGAGCGCAACAGCACCGTGCTTTTCCGCTGGTTGAAACCCACCACGACCACGTAGTGCGCGTCAGACAACAGGCCGCCGCCAATCCGCGCCATCACCGGGTAACCCGCCGCCACCTGCGCCAGTACCGCGGTCAGCTTGGTATCCAGCGGGTACACCATCAGCCCGTACTCACGGGCCAGCACCTGCATATTGCGCTCCAGGTCCGCTTCACCGCCCGGCAAATGCAACGGCTTATCCAGCAATCCCGGTGTCATCACAATGCCTTGTTGCGACAGCATGCTGGCTAACGCTGTAGGACCACTCTGATAAGCCTCACCGCGAAAGGTCGGCACACCATTGAGTTCGACACGTTCCGGCAGGCCTGGAAGTTTCGACGGGTGCCCGGAACAGGCCGCGAGCCCTATGGCACAGGCCAGCAACAAGGATGTTTTAAGGTTCGACCGTAACCGCAATTTTTTACTCTCTTGATCAACTGCCGGTGAGGGCCCTGATCATAGGACGCTCTGCCACGCGGGTATAGCCCATAGGCTCAGTAAAGCGTCGCGGATAGAGCAAACAAGTTGGACGAACACGACCATTGGTCAATAGCAGGCAACCGCCGGGTAGCTAGACTGTCCATTGAGAAGACTGTGTGTGCCCCCTGCGGGGCGAAAGGAGGCCCAAATGAGCCTTGCAACAACGATTTTCCTGTTGATCTGCGGTTGGCTGGCGGTAGCCAGCGCCATGTTGTGGGGGGTGTTGCGCATTACCCGCCGGCACCATCACCCCCACGTCAAACCCGCTGCACCTGCCAAGCCCCACAAGGCGGCAGTGCACCACGCCTAGCCAGGCATGCAATTGAAATCCTGAGTTGCTGCGACTTCCTTGCCGTGCCCGTCCATCAGGGATGCGCGCACGGTGGTGCCCAGGCTCGACTCCACCAGGGTGTAATGCTCACCCGCCTTGAAATCCTTGTACTCGACACGGCCCTGGCAGTCCTGCTGGTTGTCGTCGCCTGCCTCCTCCTCGAATAACGTCACGTCCAGGCGGTGATCCCCTGGGGTCACCTCGAAAAAGCGCCCGTCATCTACACGCTTGCCGTCCACACGTTCAGCCATCAGATCGTTCGGCGCCTCTTCTTTCAAGCCAATCCAGGCTTCGCTGGGGTCCGCCTTGGGGATCGGGCCGGCACAGGCCGACAACAACAAAACAGCGCCCAGGGCGGGGATCAGCAATAAAGGTTTGAGTGACATGGCAGGGCTCCAAAGAACATCAGTAAAAAGACAAGTCGTCCGATGGGGTGCAAGCTTGGGCAGCCAGGCTTTGTAGAACAAATGAAGACGTATGAAACGATCTTCAGCCGTTACCTAAATGTTCCTTCACCTGGCTGAAAGGCGCGTGTTAGGTGGGTCGGGCAAGACTGCCGGGGTTTGCAATCCTGCTCCCTCGGAGGTTCACGCATGCTCGGGCTGGTAAAGACCGCACTGCAAAAGCCGTACACGTTTATCGTGTTGGCCATATTCATCTGCATCATCGGGCCGATGGCGGCCCTGCGAACCCCCACCGACGTGTTCCCCGATATCGGCATCCCCGTGGTCGCCGTGGTCTGGCAGTACAACGGCCTGTCGCCGGACGCCATGGCCGGTCGGGTGATCTACACCTACGAACGCTCCCTGAGCACCACCGTCAACGACATCGAACATATCGAATCGCAATCGCTGCCCGGCATGGGCATCGTGAAAATTTTCTTCCAGCCCGGCGTCGACATCCGCACCGCCAATGCCCAAGTGACCGCTGTGTCACAAACCGTACTCAAGCAGATGCCACCGGGTATCACGCCGCCGCTGATCCTCAACTACAGCGCCTCCACGGTGCCGATCCTGCAAATGGCGTTCTCCAGCCCGACGCTGTCGGAAGCCAGGATCCGCGACCTGGTGCAGAACAATATCCGCCTGCCCCTCAGCGCCCTGCCCGGCCTGGCCATGCCCACGCCAATGGGCGGCAAGCAGCGGCAGATCACCCTCGACCTCGACCCCCAGGCACTGGCTGCCAAGGGCTTGTCGGCCCAGGATGTGGGCAACGCCCTGGCGCTGCAGAACCAGATCATCCCGGTGGGCACCGCCAAACTCGGCCCCAACGAATACACGATCCTGCTCAACAACAGCCCCAAGGCCATCGATGAGCTCAACGACCTGCCGATCAAGACCGTCGACGGCGCGTTGATCACCATCGGCCAGGTCGCCCACGTGCGCGATGGCTCGCCGCCACAGACCAACATCGTGCGCGTCGACGGCCATCGCGCGGTGCTGATGCCGGCGTTGAAAAACGGCAGCATTTCCACCCTGTCGATCATCGACGGTATCCGCCAGATGCTGCCGCGCATCAACGAAACCCTGCCACCGTCACTGAAGACCTCGTTGCTGGGCGACGCGTCGGTGTTCGTCAAGCAATCGGTGGGCAGCGTGGCCCAGGAAGGCATCATAGCCGCGCTGCTGACCAGCGCGATGATCCTGCTGTTCCTCGGCAGTTGGCGCTCCACGATCATTATTGCGGCGTCGATCCCCCTGGCGGTGCTGTCGGCCATTGCGCTGCTGGCCGTCAGCGGGCAAACCCTCAACGTCATGACCCTTGGCGGGCTGGCGTTGGCGGTGGGGATCCTGGTGGACGACGCCACGGTGACCATCGAAAACATCAACTGGCACCTGGAACAAGGCAAGGCGGTGAAGACCGCGATCCTCGACGGCGCCGCGCAAATTGTCGGCCCGGCGTTCGTCTCGCTGCTGTGCATCTGCATCGTGTTTGTGCCGATGTTCCTGCTGCAAGGCATCGCCGGTTATCTGTTCCGGCCGATGGCGCTGGCGGTGATCTTTGCCATGGCCAGCTCATTCATTCTCTCGCGTACCCTGGTGCCGACGCTGGCGATGTTCCTGCTCAAGCCGCACACGCCGGAGCAAGGCGTGGGACATCATCCCGAAGATGCATTCATCAACCACCATGAAGGCGAGCAGCACAAGCAACCGCGCAATGCCGCGCTGCAAGCCGTGCTGAATTTCCAGCAAGGTTTCGAGCGCCACTTCTCGAATATCCGCGACACTTACCATGGCTTGCTGACGTTGGCCCTGGGGCATCGCAAGCGTTTTGTCGTGGGCTTTCTGGCCTGTGTGCTCGCCTCATTCCTGCTATTGCCCAGCCTGGGCCAGGACTTTTTCCCGGCGACGGATGCCGGTGCGTTGGCCCTGCATGTGCGCCTGCCGCTGGGCACGCGTATCGAAGAAAGCGCCGCCGCCTTCGACCGCATCGAAGCGCGGATCCGTGAAGTGATTCCCGCCGCTGAGCTGGACACCATCGTCGATAACATTGGCATCCCGCTCAGCGGCATCGACATGGCCTACAGCAGCAGTGGCACCATCGGTCCGCAGGACGGCGACATTCAGGTCAGCCTGAAAAAAGACCATGCGCCCACCGCCGACTACGTGAAAAAACTGCGTGAGGCGCTGCCGCAAAGTTTTCCTGGCAGCCACTTCGCGTTCCTGCCGGCGGACATCAGCAGCCAGATCCTCAACTTCGGCGCGCCGGCGCCGCTGGACGTGAAAATCTCCGGGCGCAGCGATGCAGAAAACCGCGCCTACGCCGTCGAGTTGGAACGTCGCCTGCAACATGTGCCCGGCATCGCCGACCTGCGCATCCAGCAGTCCACCGGCTACCCGTCGCTGCAGGTGAATGTCGACCGCATGCGCGCCAACGGACTGGGCATTACCGAGCGGGACGTGACCAACAGCATGGTTGCCTCCCTCGCCGGCAGTTCGCAAACCGCGCCGACCTTCTGGCTCAACCCGGCCAACGGCGTGTCCTATTCCATCGTCGCCGCCACCCCGCAATACCGCCTCGACAGCCTGCCGTCACTGGAAGCGCTGCCGGTGACCGGTGCCGACGGGCAGTCGCAGATCCTCGGCGGCGTGGCAACCATTTCTCGCGTGCAAAGCCCGGCGGTGGTGACCCACTACAACATCGAACCGACCCTGGACCTGTACGCCAACGTACAGGGCCGCGACCTCGGCGGCGTGGCCCGCGACGTGCAAAAAGTGCTGGATGACACCGCGTCCCTGCGTCCCAAAGGCGCGGTGATCAGCCTACATGGGCAGATCGATGCGTTGCATGAAGCCTTCAGCGGCTTGAGCTTTGGCCTGCTGGGTGCGGTGGTGCTGATCTACCTGCTGATCGTGGTCAACTTCCAGTCGTGGGCCGACCCGTTTGTGATCATTACGGCCTTGCCGGCAGCACTTGCGGGGATCGTATGGATGCTGTTCCTCAGCGGCACTTCATTGTCGGTGCCGGCGCTCACTGGAGCGATCTTGTGCATGGGCGTCGCCACGGCCAACTCGATCTTGGTGGTGAGCTTCTGCCGCGAGCGCCTGGCCGAACATGGTGATGCGTTGAAGGCCGCCATGGAGGCCGGTTACACGCGCTTCCGCCCGGTGTGCATGACTGCCCTGGCGATGATCATCGGCATGTTGCCCCTGGCGATTTCCGAAGAGCAGAACGCCCCGCTCGGGCGCGCCGTTATCGGCGGCTTGATCTTCGCCACCCTCGCCACGTTGTTGTTTGTTCCCGTGGTCTTCAGCCTGGTCCACGGTCGTCACCCTACTCGCGCAGTTGCAGGAGAAACCCCACATGTCGTCTGATCACAAACCCTCGCGCAAGCGTCTGATGCTCATGGGTGTCGGCGGCCTGACCCTGGCCGCCCTGTTGGTCGCCAACGGCCTGCATGCCCGCACGCTGCACGAACAATCGGTCACCGCCTGGACCGAGACCGCGGCCATCCCGCAAGTGATGGTGTTCCAGCCCAAGCAGAATGTGGCCGGCGATACCTTGCGCCTGCCGGCGCACCTGGAGGCCTGGAGCAAGGCGCCGATCCACGCCCGGGTCAGCGGCTATTTGAAGGACTGGAAAGTCGACATCGGCAGCCAGGTCAAGGCCGGGCAAGTCCTCGCCGAAATCGACAGCCCCGACCTCGACCAGCAACTGGCGCAAACCCATGCACGCCTGGTGCAGGAGCAGGCCAACGCACGCTTGGCCGAAACCACCGCCACCCGTTGGCAAAACCTGTTGGCCAGCCATTCGGTCTCGCGCCAGGAGGCCGATGAAAAAACCTCCAACGCCGCTGCCGCAAAGGCCAACGCCGAGGCGGCCGCTGCCGACTATGCACGGCTGTCGGCGCTGGAAAGCTACAAGACCCTTCGCGCCCCGTTCACCGGCACCATCACCGCGCGCAACACCGATATCGGCCAGTTGATCAAGGCCGACACCGACAGCGATCCGGAACTCTTCAACATCGCCGACACCCACCAATTGCGCCTCTATGTGCCGGTGCCGCAAAACTACGCGGCGGTCATCCATCCCGGCCTTGAAGCCGAGCTGACCGTGCCCGAGCATCCCGGCAAGCACTTCAAGGCGCGCCTGATCGGCGATTCCACCGCCATCGACCGCCGCTCCGGCACCCTGCTCGCCCAATTCGTCGCCGACAACCCGAACGGCGAATTACTGCCCGGTGACTACGCCGAAGCCACTCTGCCGATTCCGGCCGATACCCATGGTGTGAGCATCCCGGCCAGCGCGTTGATCTTCCGCGCCCAGGGCACCCAGGTGGCGGTGCTGGATGGGCAGAACCATGTGCACCTGCAAGCCATCCACATCGGCCTCGACCTGGGCGAACGCCTGGTGATCGATCAAGGCTTGAAACCCGCCGACCGCATCGTCGACAACCCGCCCGATGCCTTGCGCGAAGGCGACCCGGTGCAACTGGCCGACGCCGGAGGTGCACATGCGCGCAGGGCTTAAACCGCTCGCGGCATTGATGCTGCTGGTCTTGCAAGGCTGCTCGATGGCGCCGACCTACAAGGTGCCGGCGATTGACCTGCCGGCCAACTACCGCGAACAGACCAGCGACGGCCCCTGGCACAGCGCGCAGCCGTCCGACCAACTGGCCCCCGAATGGTGGAAGCTCTACAACGATTCGCGCCTGAATGACCTGCAGCAGCAACTGCTCAAGGCCAACCCGGACTTGGCGGCGGCGCTGGCGCACTTCGATGCGTCCCAGGCCTATGCCAGTCAGCTACATGCCGGGCTGTTCCCGCAGATCACCGCCAGCGCACAGCCGTTGCGCCAGCGCCAATCTGACTCGCGGCCGTTGCGGGGAGAGACGCAGCCGTCGGTGTACAACGGCAACACCGCCGGTTTTTCGTTGAGTTACGACCTGGACCTGTGGGGCAAAATCCGCAACCAGGTCGCAGCCGGCGACGCCCAGGCGCAAGCGTCAGGAGATGACCTGGCGGTGGCGCGCCTCAGTTTGCAGCGTCAGTTGGCGACCTTGTACGTGCAGCTCAATGGGCTGGATGCGCAGAGTCGGATTCTCACTGGCTCGCTGGAGGATTTCAGCCAGGCACTGCAACTGACCCGCAGCCGGTACGAGGGCCAGATTGCCTCGGAACTGGACCTGACACGGGCGCAAAACCAACTGGCGCAGGCCAAGGCGCAATTGGATGAGGTACGCGGGCAACGCAACCTCACTGAGCACGCCATCGGTGAGTTGGTGGGTGTGACAGCCAGCGACTTTACCTTGCTGCCCGGTCAGCAACTGATCGCCCTGCCGGGGATTCCTTCGCAGCTGCCAAGCCACCTGCTGCAACGTCGCCCGGATATTGTGGCGGCAGAGCGACGGGTGTTTGCGGCCAACGCGAATATCGGCGTGGCCAAGGCGGCGTGGTATCCGGACTTCAGCTTGACCGGGCTGATCGGCGGGCAGACGCAAGGCGTGGGCAATCTACTCTCGGCAGGTAATCGGTATTGGGCGCTGGGGCCGTTGGTGAATGTGCCGATCTTTGACGGTGGGCGCCTGAGCGCCAATGAACGCCAGGCCAAGGCCGAGTTTGAAGAGGCGTCGGCGCAGTATCGCAGCCAGGTGTTGAAGGCTGTACGGGAGGTGGAAGATAACCTCGCGCAGTTAAGGGATTTGCAGCAGGAGGCGCAGGACGAACAAGCGGCGGCGGATGCGGCGCAGCATACGCAATCATTGGCGATGAACAGCTATCAGGCGGGGGCGGTGAGTTACCTGGATGTGGTGACCGCGCAGACCGCAGCGTTGCAGGCGCAGCGGACATTGCAGGCGGTGCAGACGCGGCAGTTGCAGGCCAGTGTAGGACTCATGACCGCACTCGGCGGCGGCTGGCAACCTGGCGCCTGACATCACCCCAGGCACAGTGATGGCGGTGGAACAGCCAGTTTATCCGTAGCTGAGCCACCGCCATCGGGGGCAAGCCCCCTCCCACACGGGTCCTGCGTCAGACGCACAATGTATGAACACCACTGAGCCAATGTGGGAGGGGGCTTGCCCCCGATAGCGGTGGTTCAGTCAATCATCACTGACTGATCCACCGCACATTTCAGCCCTCTGGCCGACTATTAAGAAAAACACTCACCACTGTGTAGTCAATACCATTGGCATGCCGATACAGGGTACTGGTGTGATAGTCGGATACATCCCCCGACACCGAAACCGTAATCGAACGGCTCTCGACATCAACTTTTACCGCCCCGTCACGCGTAACCAGAAACGGATTGGCATCTCTCAATACAGCCAATATTTCACTATCGGTGCCCAAGGTGCGGTAAACGTAATATCGGTAACTGAACGGCACAGTGGCCCCTCCGCGATCATCCTTGACGCCATAGATCGAAGCGTCATCACTGATCGGCACGCGGAGTACAACCTCCGTCAATTGCGGGCGGCCCGGCGAAAGCAGCCAATCACCAGCGATATACACCAAGCAAAGCGCCAGCAAAATCGTTGTAACCCTTGAGTAAAGCGACTTTCTAGTAGTTCCTGAACCTGGCATAGCTGATTCATCAGGCGCGGGCATAGGGTTCGCCATTACATGCTTCCTCTGCATTAGGTTTTTTGCGCGGCAGAACCTAACACCAGATGGCCAAGATGATGAGCGAGGAGAAGAACAAAAGAGACTTCGTACGAAGGAGTAAGACATGCCTTACACCACAGCCTCAAAGCAAGACATTTCCAAGTGCAATGAGGTTTCGGCAGCGTCAGTTCCGACCTCATCGGGGGCAAGCCCCCTCCCACACTGATCCTGCGTCAGACACATAATGTATAAGCACTGCGGACCCCATGTGGGAGGGGGCTTGCCCCCGATAGCGTCCTTCCAGACACATCCTGCCAAAAGCCCGCCCATCAACCTCCTGCTCGTCAATCTAGCCTCTCTAAGCACATCTAGAGAGGGCCAGGGAATGGCAGATTTACCCGCTTCACACCGCCTGCGCATCGGTCGATTCAGCGAACCCAACCGTATCTACCTCATCACCACCAACACCCACGAACGCATACCTATATTCGACAATTTCCATCTCGCTCGCTTGGTGGTCTGGCAATTTCGGTTGGCCCAGTACCAAGGGCTGGCCAACTCGCTGGCTTGGGTCATCATGCCGGACCATTTCCATTGGCTGCTTGAACTGAAAAAAGGCTCGCTGGCGGACTTGATGTGCCAGGTGAAGTCAAAGAGCACCAGGACCGTCAATGCCGTGAGTGGTCGCAAGGGACGGCTTTGGCAAGAAAGCTTTCATGACCGCGCACTGCGCAAGGAAGATGACTTGGTGAAAATAGCCCGGCATGTGGTGGCTAATCCACTGCGAGCGGGTCTGGTCGAGCGGATTGGCGACTACCCACTGTGGGATGCCATCTGGGTTTAACGTCAAACACAGTTCAAATGTGGGAGGGGGCTCGCTCCCGATTGCGGTAGGTCAGTCAGCTTATCTGTAACTGATACACCGCTATCGGGAGCAAGCCCCCTCCCACATTTCAGGCGGCGAGTTTGCCGCTGGCGATGGCTGCCGAAGCGGCCACCATGGCGCGCAACAGCACCGCACATCCCGCGGCCAGGTCATCCGGGGCGGCGTTCTCGATTTCATTGTGGCTGATGCCACCCTCACACGGCACAAAGATCATCCCCGCCGGGCCCAACTCGGCGACGAAGATCGCGTCGTGCCCTGCCCCGCTGACGATGTCCATGTTCGACAAGCCCAACCCATTCGCCGCATCGCGCACGGCGTCGACGCAGCCTTTGTCGAAGTACAGCGGCGGGAAGTCGGCCGTGGGTTCCATTTCAAAACTCAACCCGTGCTTGGCACAGGTCTCGTCAATCACCTTACGCACTTCGGTGATCATCGAATCCAATCGCGCCGGTTCCAAGTGCCGGAAGTCCAGGGTCATGCGCACTTCGCCGGGAATCACGTTGCGTGAGCCGGGATACGCCTGCAGGCAACCGACAGTCCCGCAAGCATGCGGCTGATGCCCCAGCGCCGCCGCATTGACCGCCGCCACCACCGCCGCCGCGCCTACCAGGGCGTCCTTGCGCAGGTGCATCGGCGTCGGCCCCGCATGCGCTTCAACGCCGCGCAGTTTCAGGTCGAACCACTTTTGCCCGAGGGCGCCGAGCACCACGCCGATGGTCTTCTTCTCGTCTTCCAGAATCGGCCCTTGTTCGATATGCGCCTCGAAATACGCACCGACCTTATGCCCACGCTCAGGACGGGTTCCTGCGTAGCCAATCGCGTTCAGCGCATCACCCACGCTGACCCCGTCCGCATCGACCTTGGCCAAGGTCTCCGCCAGGGTAAACTTCTCGGCAAATACCCCCGAACCCATCATGCACGGCGGGAAGCGCGAGCCTTCCTCGTTGGTCCACACCACCACTTCCAAGGGCGCCTCGGTTTCGATCTTGAGGTCATTGAGCGTACGCAACACTTCCACCCCCGCCAGCACACCGAAGCAACCATCGAACTTGCCGCCCGTAGGCTGAGTGTCGATATGGCTGCCGGTCATCACCGGCGGCAGGTTGGGATTACGACCGGGACGGCGCGCGAAGATATTGCCGATGCCATCGACGGTCACGGTGCAACCGGCGTCTTCGCACCACTGCACAAACAGGTCGCGGGCCTTGCGGTCAAGGTCGGTGAGGGCCAGGCGGCACACGCCCCCCTTGGGGGTGGCACCGAGTTTGGCCAGATCCATCAGCGACTGCCACAAGCGGTCGCGGTTGATGTGCTGGTGGGTCGATTGCAGAACGTCAAGGGCAGCGTTCATGGGGATCTCCTCAGGCTGAGCTTCTTATGATAGGAGCAGGGGGAACGCGGTCCAATGTGGGAGGGGGCTTGCTCCCGATTGCGGTGGATCAGTCACCCATGCATTGGCTGAATGACCGCTATCGGGAGCAAGCCCCCTCCCACATTTAGATTGCATTCCACTTCCGTTACAGCGGGGATTTGGCTGGCATCGGACTGATTCCACGCCTGGCATTCAGGCCGTAATACAGCAACCCGCCCAACGCCGAACCGGTAAACCAGCCGTAGCTGTAGAACCAGCTGAACGCATCGCTGCCCAACGACAGCAACGTCAACACCACCGGCACGCCAAAGGCGATAAAGCCGCTCCAGTTCCACGCCGGGTACACGTCGTCGCGGTACAGACCGGCCAGGTCCAGTTGCTGTTTGCGGGTGATGAAGTAGTCCACCACCATGATCCCGGCGATCGGCCCCAGCAGGCTTGAGTAGCCCAGCAACCAGTTGGAATACACGGTTTCCAGGCTCACATCCGAGACGATCAAGCCGAGTTTTTTCAGCAGTTCATGGCCCATCAGCACCAGCCCGACCAGGCCGGTGAGGATCACCGCCGTGGTGCGGTTGATCAGCTTGGGCGCGATGTTCTGGAAGTCGTTGGTGGGCGAGACGATGTTCGCGGCGGTGTTGGTGGACAAGGTCGCGACGATGATCAGCGCCATCGCCACGGCCACCCACACCGGGCTCTGGATATGGCCGATCAGGGTCACGGGATCGGACACGCTGACGCCCACCAGTTTCACCGAGGCGGCGGTCATAATCACGCCGAGGGCGGCGAACAGGAACATGGTCAGCGGCAGGCCGAAAATCTGCCCGAGGATCTGGTCCTTCTGGCTTTTGGCGTAGCGGCTGAAGTCGGGAATATTCAGCGACAAGGTGGCCCAGAAGCCCACCATCGCGGTCAGGCCTGCCATGAAGTAACCGGTAAGGCTCGCGCCCTCGGGCCGCTTGGGCGGGATCGCCATCAATTCGCTGAGAGACACATTCGGCATCGCCCACACCAGTAGGCCAATGCCCACGGCCACCAGCAACGGCGCCGACAGGGTTTCCAGGCGCTTGATCGACTCGGCGCCGCGCAGCACCACCCACAAATTCAGGCACCAGAACATCATGAAGCCGATCACCTCACCGGTGCCGCCGAGGGACTTCCACCCCTCGAAAATCGAGCCCAGGAACAGGTGAATCGCCAGCCCGCCAAACATGGTCTGGATACCAAACCAGCCACACGCCACCAGCGCGCGGATCAGGCACGGCACGTTGGAACCGAGGATGCCGAAGGACGAACGCAGCAACACCGGAAACGGAATGCCGTACTTGGTACCGGGGAAGGCGTTAAGGGTCAGCGGGATCAGCACCACGATATTGGCGAGCAATATCGCCATCAGCGCCTCCCCCACCGACAACCCGAAATATGCGGTGAGCACACCGCCCAGGGTGTAGGTGGGCACGCAGATCGACATGCCGACCCACAGCGCGGTGATGTGCCACTTGTTCCAGGTGCGTTCGTGCACCTTGGTCGGTGCCATGTCGTGGTTGTAGCGAGGGCTGTCGAGGACGTCGGGGCCGGCGTCGAGTTCGTACAGGCCGTTGCGCTCAATGACTTGCGATCTGTTCTGTTGCATGGCCGCTCCACGGTTTTTTCGAATTATTGTTGCTCACCCCGCGCTGAACGCTGGGTGGCCGGAGTACCTCGTAAACAACATGACATCACGGGTCCGGCCAGCCGCCACTGCACTCAATAACCGTGCCGACAACTGCCCTTTAACCCGCACCGCTTATATAACTTGCTGATGTTAATCAGCTTTCCGATTGCGCCTGCGGTACTTGCCGCGTTACTCAGGCTAAATAACGCGCCCGTTATCCGAACCGTCAGGAGTCAATCTGGTGCACCACAATTATTTTTATTTACCGACCCCGTCAAGAGGCATGTCTCAAGCGTCTGATTTGCAATAAGAAATGTTGCTCATATTGGGAACCTGTCAAGTGCGTCAAAATGGTGAGAGACCGCTACATTTTGGTGATTTTGTATTTTTATCCTTATAAATCAATAGATTAAACACAATATAAGCTTATAAAAAATCTTCTTGCTCAATCGAAAAACTCGGGCTAGTTTCTATTCCTGTCACCGATGACAGGAATTAACCGAACATCGGCGCGTAGCAATACAACACTTAGAACTGGCACAAGCCGGTCAAGCCTGTGAGGAACTCGACATGTCGCTGTTGATCCGTGGCGCCACCGTTATTACCCATGATGAAAGTTACCGCGCCGATGTGTTATGCGCAGGCGGTCTGATTCGCGCCATTGGCACGGACCTGGATATTCCCGCCGGCACTGAACAACTCGACGGCAGCGGACAATATTTGATGCCGGGCGGCATCGACCCCCATACCCATATGCAACTGCCCTTCATGGGCACCGTGGCCAGTGAAGATTTTTTCAGCGGCACGGCGGCGGGTTTGGCCGGGGGCACCACCTCGATCATCGACTTCGTGATTCCCAACCCGCAGCAATCGTTGATGGAAGCGTTCCACCAGTGGCGGGGCTGGGCAGAAAAGTCTGCGTCCGACTACGGCTTTCATGTGGCGATCACCTGGTGGAGCGAACAGGTGCGCGAGGAAATGGCCGAGCTGGTCAGCCACCACGGCATCAACAGCTTCAAGCATTTCATGGCCTACAAGAACGCAATCATGGCGGCCGACGACACCCTGGTGGCCAGCTTCGAACGCTGCCTGGAACTCGGCGCCGTGCCCACCGTGCATGCGGAAAACGGCGAGCTGGTGTACCACCTGCAACGCAAGCTGATGGCCCAGGGCATCACCGGGCCGGAAGCGCACCCGCTGTCACGCCCGTCCCAGGTGGAAGGTGAAGCGGCCAGCCGCGCGATCCGTATCGCCGAGACCATCGGCACGCCGCTGTACCTTGTGCACGTGTCTACCCAGGAGGCGCTGGATGAAATCACCTACGCCCGAGGCAAGGGCCAGGCGGTCTACGGTGAGGTGCTCGCCGGCCACCTGCTGCTGAACGACAGCGTCTACCAGCACCCCGACTGGCAAACCGCCGCCGGCTATGTGATGAGCCCGCCGTTTCGCCCGCGCGGGCATCAGGAAGCGCTGTGGCATGGCCTGCAATCGGGCAACCTGCACACAACCGCTACCGACCACTGCTGCTTCTGCGCCGAACAAAAAGCCGCCGGGCGTGACGATTTCAGCAAGATCCCCAACGGCACCGCCGGTATCGAAGACCGCATGGCGCTGCTGTGGCACGAAGGGGTCAACACCGGGCGCCTGTCGATGCAGGAATTCGTCGCGCTGACCTCCACCAACACCGCGAAGATCTTCAACCTCTACCCACGCAAAGGCGCGATCCGCGTAGGTGCGGATGCCGACCTGGTGCTGTGGGACCCCGAAGGCACGCGGACCATTTCCGCCAAGACCCACCATCAGAAGGTCGACTTCAACATCTTCGAAGGCAAGACCGTGCGCGGCGTGCCGAGCCACACCATCAGCCAGGGCAAGCTGGTCTGGGCCGATGGCGACCTGCGCGCCGAACGCGGGGCCGGGCGCTATGTGGAGCGGCCGGCGTATCCGTCGGTGTTTGAGCAGTTGAGCAAGCGGGCGGAGCATTCCAGGCCGGTTGCTGTGAAGCGCTGAGACCGCTATCGGGGGCAAGCCCCCTCCCACACTTGACCGCATTCATTCAGATACAACTCGGTCGAATGTGGGAGGGGGCTTGCCCCCGATGAGGCCAGTACAGGCAACAAAAATGCCCACTTAGAGGCAATCCAAAAAACCGTGAGGCCAACACCGTGATCCAGACCCTGACCCACCTCCCCCATCCCCATGAAGACGGGGCCACCCTCGCCAGCCATTTCACCGACCTGGCGCCGCCCCTCAACGCCCGCCAGGCCCAACTGGAAGCCTCGCGCTGCCTGTACTGCTACGACGCCCCGTGCGTGAACGCGTGCCCCAGCGAAATCGACATTCCCTCGTTCATCCGCAATATCCACACCGACAACGTCCAGGGCGCAGCACAGAAAATCCTCTCGGCCAACATCCTCGGCGGCAGTTGCGCACGGGTCTGCCCGACAGAAATCCTCTGCCAGCAAGCGTGCGTGCGTAACAACGCCGAAGAATGCGCGCCGGTGCTGATCGGCCTGTTGCAACGCTACGCGGTGGATAACGCCCACTTCAGCGAACACCCGTTCCAGCGTGCCGCCTCTACCGGAAAACGCATCGCCGTGGTCGGTGCAGGTCCCGCTGGGCTGGCCTGCGCCCATCGCGCCGCCCTGCACGGGCATGACGTGGTGATCTTCGAAGCGCGGGAAAAAGCCGGCGGTCTGAACGAATACGGGATCGCCAAGTACAAGCTGGTGGACGACTTCGCCCAGAAGGAACTGGATTTCCTCCTGCAGATCGGCGGCATCGAAATCCGCCACGGCCAGCGCCTCGGCGAGAACCTCACCCTCAGCGAACTGCACCAGCAATTCGACTCGGTGTTCCTCGGCCTGGGCCTGGCGGCCAGCAAGCAACTCGGCTTGCCCCATGAGGACGCACCCGGCCTGCTTGCCGCCACCGACTATATCCGCGAGCTGCGCCAGGCCGATGACCTGACCCAGCTGCCCCTGGCCGACCGCTGCATCGTGCTCGGCGCCGGCAATACCGCCATCGACATGGCCGTGCAAATGGCCAGGCTCGGTGCCCGTGATGTGAACCTCGTCTACCGCCGTGGCCTCGCCGATATGGGCGCCACCCACCATGAGCAGGACATCGCCAAGGCCAATCAGGTGCGCCTGCTGACCTGGGCCCAGCCCGAAGAAGTGCTGCTCGATGAACAGGGCCGTGTACGCGGCATGCGCTTCGCCCGCACCCGCCTGGAAAACGGCCGCCTGCATCCCACTGGAGAGACCTTCGAACTGGCCGCCGATGCCATCTTCAAGGCCATCGGGCAGGGTTTTGACGGCGAGGCCTTGCATGATCCCATGGCGCAACAGCTGCACCGCGTCGGCGAGCGGATCTTCGTCGACGAACAGCTGCGCACCAGCATCCCTGGGGTCTACGCCGGCGGCGACTGCGTCAGCCTCGGCCAGGACCTCACCGTGCAGGCGGTGCAACACGGCAAGCTGGCCGCCGAAGCCATGCACGCCCAACTCATGCTGAATGTGGAGGCTGCGTAATGGCCGATCTCTCGATTGTGTTCGCCGGTATCAAGGCCCCCAACCCATTCTGGCTGGCCTCCGCGCCGCCCACCGATAAGGCCTACAACGTGGTGCGTGCGTTTGAAGCGGGCTGGGGTGGCGTGGTGTGGAAGACCCTGGGTGAAGACCCGGCAGCGGTCAACGTGTCATCGCGGTACTCGGCGCACTACGGCGCCAACCGTGAAGTGCTGGGCATCAACAATATCGAGCTGATCACCGACCGCTCCCTGGAGATCAACCTGCGGGAAATTACCCAGGTGAAAAAGGATTGGCCTGATCGCGCGCTGATCGTGTCGCTGATGGTGCCGTGCGTTGAGCAATCCTGGAAAAACATCCTGCCCCTGGTGGAAGCCACCGGCTGCGACGGCATTGAGCTGAACTTCGGCTGCCCCCACGGCATGCCCGAGCGCGGCATGGGCGCGGCGGTGGGCCAGGTGCCGGAGTACGTGGAACAGGTGACGCGCTGGTGCAAGACCTATTGCTCGCTGCCGGTGATCGTCAAGCTCACGCCGAATATCACCGACATCCGTGTGGCGGCGCGGGCGGCGTATCGCGGCGGTGCGGACGCGGTGTCGCTGATCAATACCATCAACTCCATCACCAGCGTGGACCTGGAACGCATGGTCGCCCTGCCGATGGTCGGCACCCAGAGCACCCACGGCGGTTACTGCGGTTCGGCGGTCAAGCCGATTGCCCTGAACATGGTCGCCGAAATCGCGCGCGACCCGCAGACCCAGGGCCTGCCGATCTGCGGGATCGGCGGCATCGGTAACTGGCGCGACGCTGCGGAATTCGTCGCCCTCGGTTGCGGCGCGGTGCAGGTGTGCACGGCGGCGATGCTGCATGGTTTTCGCATCGTTGAAGAGATGAAGGACGGGCTGTCGCGGTGGATGGACAGCCAGGGTTACCAGAGCTTGCAGGAATTTTCCGGGCGCGCGGTGGGCAATACCACGGATTGGAAGTACCTGGACATCAACTACCAGGTGATCGCCAAGATCGACCAAGCGGCGTGCATTGGCTGCGGGCGTTGCCACATTGCCTGTGAGGACACCTCGCACCAGGCCATCGCCAGCTTGAAGCAGGCGGACGGCACGCATAAATACGAAGTGATCGATGATGAGTGCGTGGGCTGCAACTTGTGCCAGATCACCTGTCCGGTGGCGGATTGCATCGAGATGGTGCCTATCGACACGGGCAAGCCGTTTTTGAATTGGACGCAGGATCCGAGGAATCCCTATCGGGAGGCGGTGTAGTCCTTCAGGCCGCTATCGGGGGCCCCCTCCCACACCACACATCAAATGTGGGAGGGGGCTTGCCCCCGATGAGGCCCTAAGCCCCACCCTCCCACTCAAGGCTCCAACCCAATCCCGCGCAAAATCACACTGGTCACCGTCTGGATCGCCTTCTCGAACTGCATATCCGACAACGGCTGGTGATCATTCAGAATCTTCACCTGATGATCAAAGTCGGCATAGTGCTGGGTCGACGCCCAGATCATGTACAGCAGGCTCGACGGTTCCACCGGCAGGATGCGTTTGTCTTCCACCCACTGGCGAATTTTCGCCTCCTTCATCTTGGCCCAGTCGTACAGGCTCTCATCCAGCGCCTCACCGAGTGTCGGCGCGCCGTGGATGATCTCGTTGGCCCAGACCTTGGAGCCATACGGCCGCGTGCGCGAGCGTTGCATCTTGGCGCGGATGTAACTGCTGAGCACCACGCGGGGGTCATCGAAGGTCTCGAAGCTGAGGGCGTCCTGCTTCCACACTTCCAGCAGGTCAAACAGCACCGCGCTGTACAGCTCGCTCTTGGTGGTGAAGTAGTAATGCAGGTTGGAGCGCGGCAGTTGCACTTCTTCAGCAATATCGGCCATGGCGGTACTGCCGTAGCCCTTCTCGGCGAAGATTTTCTCCGCCGCCAGCAGGATTTTTTCGACGTTGACCCGGCGAATTCCGCTCTTGTGATTGCCCATAAGGGCTCCCTGACAAAGACATGACCCAAAGACTACCACCGCTCTAGATCGGGGCGACAGGCGCAGTCGAAACTTCGTACACTGCCCGCTCCTAACCATTGCTGGGTATTGCACAATGTTGATCAAGAAAACCCTGACCACTGTCGCCCTGCTCGCCTCCCTGCTGGGTCCCTGCGCAGCGTTTGCCCATGCTCATCTCAAAAGCGCCACGCCTGCGGCAGACAGCAGCGTCACGGCCCCCAAAGATCTGCGCCTGACCTTCAGCGAAGGCGTCGAAGCCACCTTCACCAAGGTGTCCCTGAGCAAGGACGGCACCGAAATCGCCATCAAAGGCCTGGAAACCCCGGACGCCGACAAGAAAACCCTGGTGGTCACCCCTGCCGCACCGCTCGCGGCCGGCAACTACAAGGTGGTGTGGAATGCGGTGTCCGTCGACACCCACAAGAGCAACGGTGAATACAGCTTCAAGGTCGGCCAATAACCCATGGCAACGCTGCTGGTGCTGTGCCGGTTCGTGCATTTCATCGTCGTGCTGTTGATGTTCGGGGCCTGTGTATTCAGGCCCTGGCTCCTCGGCGCTGAACCGCAGCCGGTGCTGGACCGGCAATTGTTGCGCATCACCCGTGGGCTGGCATGGACGGCCCTCGCGTCGGCGGTGACCTGGTTACTGTTGATTACCGCCAGCATGGCCGGTTCATGGCCGGCGGCGCTGGAACTGTCGACCGTGCAACGGGTGCTGGGCAAGACCTTTTTTGGCCAGGTGTGGACCTGGCATCTGATGTTGAATGGGTTGTTGGTCATCGCCCTGATGACCGCCTGGAAGGCCGCGCGCCTGCCGTTGATCACGCTGTTGCTGATGACCCTGGCCCCGGTCGGCCATGGCGCCATGCTTGATGGGCTGAGGGGGCAGTTGTTGATACTCAACCAGGTGGTGCACCTGATGTGCGTCGGCGCATGGTTGGGTGGGTTATTGCTGCTGGTATTGATCCTCAAGCCGCCAAACGGTTTTGAGCTGGCGCCGGTCCTGCGTCGTTTCAGCGGCGTGGGTTATGGCCTGGTCGCGGGGTTGCTGGTGACCGGCCTGATCAATGTGCGCGTACTCACCGGGCAGCTGTGGCCCACGCCGTTGTTCAGTGGTTTCGCGCTGATTCTGTTGATCAAGGTGATGCTGGTGCTGGGCATGTTGGCGCTGGCGCTGCTGAACCGGTTGCGCCTTGATAGCGGCGAACAACGGCTGGGCAGCTTGAAGGCCAGTGTGATGCTGGAGTGGCTGCTCGGTGTTTCAGCAGTCGCTGCCGTATCCCTGCTTGGCACCCTGCCTCCAATGGCCCTGGCTGGCTGAATGTGGGAGAGGCTTGCCCCTCTCACATTGACTGTGCCCGCTTTAGATCAACCCCCACCTAGTCATCGTATAACTTCTGCTTGACACCTCACGAAAACCCCGCAAATATCCGCTCCAATGTTGTACGACGACGTATAACAAATAATAAAAACAACAAATGAAAGGGAGCGTCACTGTGAGTCAATTCGCCCGTAATTCCTCGTCGTGTATCGGCCTTATCGGTCTCGGCAGCCTGGCCTTCGCCCTGCCCCTCGTCGCCCACGCCGAAGGCTTCGTCGACGACGCCAAAGCCACGCTCAACCTGCGCAACGCCTACTTCAACCGTAACTTCACCAACCCGAGCAACCCTCAGGGCAAGGCTGAAGAGTGGACGCAGAGTTTTATTCTCGACGCCAAGTCCGGCTTCACCCAGGGCACCGTGGGTTTCGGCATTGATGTGCTGGGGCTGTATTCGCAGAAGCTCGATGGCGGCAAAGGCACCGGCGGTACCCAGTTGCTGCCGATCCACGATGACGGCCGCCCCGCCGACAATTTCGGGCGCCTGGGCGTGGCGCTGAAAACCAGGCTGTCGAAGACCGAATTGAAGGTCGGCGAATGGATGCCGGTGCTGCCGATCCTGCGCTCCGACGATGGTCGCTCGCTGCCCCAGACCTTTCGCGGCGGCCAGGTGACGTCCAATGAAATCGACGGCCTGACCCTCTACGGCGGCCAGTTTCGCGGCAACAGCCCGCGCAACGACGCGAGCATGGAAGACATGTTCATGAACGGCAAAGCCGCGTTCACCTCCGACCGCTTCAACTTCGGCGGCGGCGAATACAGCTTCAACGACAAGCGCACGCAAGTTGGCCTGTGGTACTCCGAGCTCACCGACATCTACCAGCAACAGTACGTCAACCTGACCCACAGCCAACCGGTGGGCGACTGGACCCTGGGCGCCAATCTCGGGTTCTTCAACGGCAAGGAAGACGGCAGCGCCCTGGCCGGCGACCTCGACAACAAGACCACCTTCGCCCTGCTCTCGGCTAAATACGGCGGCAACACCTTCTACGTCGGCCTGCAGAAACTCACCGGCGACAGCGTGTGGATGCGCGTCAACGGCACCAGCGGCGGCACCCTGGCCAACGACAGCTACAACTCCAGTTATGACAACGCCAAGGAAAAATCCTGGCAGGTGCGGCATGACTTCAACTTCGTGGTGCTCGGCGTGCCGGGGCTGACCCTGATGAATCGCTATATCAGCGGCAGTAACGTGCACACCGGGGCGATCACCGATGGCAAGGAATGGGGACGTGAATCGGAGCTGGCCTACACCGTGCAAAGCGGTGCATTGAAGAACCTCAACGTGAAGTGGCGCAACTCGACCATGCGACGGGATTTCAGCACCAACGAGTTCGACGAAAACCGCATCTTTATCAGCTACCCGCTCTCGTTGCTGTAACTCACACCGGCCGCCCCAGCAGCTGTCGAGCCCCGGCGAGGCTGCGTCGGCCGCGACTCGAGCTTGAATCGGCAGCGCGCCCGACGCAGCCTCGCTTGCGCTCGGCAGCTGCTACGGTTTTGCGCGGATTTGGCTAAGACGGTATCTACGTGCGGACTAATTCGATCAATGGCGCGTTGACAACCTGGGGGATCCCTAACAATACTTCGGCATAGTCATACGACAACCTACAACAAAAAAATTGGAATCCCCATGACCACGACCACCCCCACTCCCTTCAACCGCCTGCTGCTCACCGGTGCCGCCGGCGGCCTCGGCAAAGTCCTGCGCGAACGCCTGCGTCCGTACACCCAGGTGCTACGCCTGTCGGACATCGCCAGCATGGCCCCGCCGGTCGATGCCTCGGAAGAAGTCCAGCCCTGCGACCTTGCCGACAAACAAGCCGTGCATCACCTGGTGGAAGGCGTCGACGCGATCCTGCACTTCGGCGGCGTATCGGTGGAGCGTCCGTTTGAAGAAATCCTCGGTGCCAATATCAGCGGCACCTTCCATATCTACGAAGCCGCGCGCCGCCATGGGGTAAAGCGCGTGATCTTCGCCAGCTCAAACCATGTGATCGGCTTCCACAAGCAGGGCGAAAAACTCGACGCCCACTCTCCACGCCGTCCCGACAGCTACTACGGGCTGTCCAAGTCCTACGGCGAAGACATGGCGAGCTTCTATTTCGACCGCTACGGCATCGAGACCGTGAGCATCCGTATCGGCTCCTCGTTCCCCGAACCGCAGAACCGCCGGATGATGCACACCTGGCTGAGCTTCGACGACCTGACCCAACTGCTCGAACGCGCGCTGTATACGCCGAATGTCGGCCACACCGTGGTCTACGGCATGTCGGATAACCTCGACACCTGGTGGGACAACCGCTACGCCGCGCACCTGGGCTACGCCCCGAAAGACAGCTCCGAAGTCTTCCGTGCCCAGGTCGAAACCCAGCCACCGGTGGCCGCCGATGACCCGGCCAAGGTCTATCAGGGTGGTGCGTTCTGCGCCGCTGGGCCGTTCGGTGACTGAGTTCACACCCACCCAAGGGAATGAGTTGCCATGACTGCTGAATTGATCGTCGACGCCCGCAATGCCGTGGGCGAATGCCCGGTGTGGGTGCCCGAGGAAAACGCCCTGTACTGGGTGGACATCCCCAACGGCGGCCTGCAACGCTGGAGCGCCGCCCGTGGCCACGTAACCGCCTGGAAAGCCCCGCAGATGCTTGCCTGCATTGCCCGCACAACGACGGGCAACTGGGTCGCCGGGATGGAAACCGGTTTCTTCCAACTCACGCCGCACAACGATGGCAGCCTCGACACCACGCCGTTGGCCAGCGTCGAGCACCCACGCCCGGACATGCGCATGAACGACGGCCGCTGCGACCGCCAGGGGCGTTTCTGGGCCGGCAGCATGGTGCTGAACATGGGCGCGAATGCGGCCGAGGGCATCCTCTATCGCTATGCCTCGGGTTCAGCGCCCCATGCCCAGCTGGATGGTTTTATCACTCTGAACGGCCTGGCCTTCAGCCCCGATGGCCGCACGATGTACGCCTCGGATTCGCACCCGCTGGTGCAGCAAATCTGGGCCTTCGACTACGACATCGACACCGGTACACCGTCCAACCGTCGCGTGTTCGTCGATATGCACCACTACCTTGGCCGCCCCGACGGCGCCGCCGTGGACGCCGATGGCTGTTACTGGATCTGCGCCAACGACGCCGGCCTGATCCACCGCTTCACCCCCGATGGTCGCCTGGACCGCTCCCTCACCGTGCCGGTGAAAAAACCCACCATGTGCGCCTTCGGCGGCAGCCGCCTGGACACCCTGTTCGTCACTTCGATCCGCGACGACCAGAGTGACCAGTCAGTCTCCGGCGGCGTGTTCGCCCTCAACCCCGGCGTCCAAGGACTGCCTGAACCGACGTTTACCCTCTAGCTGCATCGCTGTGCCTTGAATACAACAATAACAACACAGGAGTGACCTCCCATGGACTTCAAACGCACCTTGCTCGCCGCCGCAGTCTTTACCCTCAGCAGCGCCGCCCACGCGCTGGAAATCAAATTCGCCGACATTCACCCTGCCGGCTACCCCACCGTCGTCGCCGAAGAAAACATGGGCAAGGCCCTGACCAAGGAAAGCAACGGCGAACTGAGCTTCAAGTACTTCCCGGGCGGCGTATTGGGCTCCGAGAAGGAAGTGGTCGAACAGGCCCAGGTCGGCGCCGTGCAGATGACCCGTGTCAGCCTCGGCATCGTCGGGCCGGTGGTGCCGGACGTGAACGTGTTCAACCTGCCGTTCGTGTTCCGCGACCAGGCGCATATGCGCAAGGTCATCGATGGCGAGATCGGCGATGAGATCCTCGCCAAGATCACCGACTCCGAGTTCGGCCTGGTGGCCTTGGCCTGGATGGACGGCGGCACGCGCAACCTCTACACCAAGAAACCCGTGCGCAAGATCGAAGACCTCAAGGGCATGAAGATCCGTGTGCAAGGCAACCCGCTGTTCATCGATGCCTTCAACGCGATGGGCGCCAACGGGATTGCCATGGACACCGGCGAGATCTTCAGCGCCCTGCAGACCGGCGTGATCGACGGCGCGGAAAACAACCCGCCAACGATGCTGGAACACAACCATTTCCAGAACGCCAAGTACTACACCCTCACCGAGCACCTGATCCTGCCCGAGCCCATCGTGATGTCGAAAATCACCTGGAACAAGCTCACCCCGGCGCAACAGGTCATGGTCAAAAACGCCGCCAAGGCCGCCCAGGCCGATGAGCGCGCGCTGTGGGATGCCAAGTCCGCCAGCAGTGAGGAAAAACTCAAAAAGGCCGGTGTCGAGTTCATCACCGTCGACAAAAAGCCCTTCTATGACGCCACCGCAGCGGTTCGCGCCAAGTACGGCGCGCCTTACGCCGACATCATCACGCGGATCGACGCCGTTCAATAACCTCTACTGCCTCTCGCAAAAAGGCCCGGCGCGGTCTGCACCGACGCGCCCGGTTACGGTGAACGCCATGAAGAATCTACTGCTGCGCATCAACGACCGCATCTACATGACCTGCATCTGGGTCGCCGGCCTCTCGGTTCTCGGCGTCGCACTGATCATCCCCTGGGGCATCTTCGCCCGCTATATCCTCGGCACCGGCTCCAGTTGGCCGGAACCCACCGCCATCCTGCTGATGCTGGTGTTCACCTTTATCGGCGCCGCCGCCAGCTACCGCGCCGGTGCACATATGTCGGTGGCCATGGTCACGGACCGCCTGCCGCCCGCCCAGCGCCGCATCGTCGGCATCCTTTCGCAACTGCTGATGGGCACCATCTGCCTGTTCATGGCCATCTGGGGCACCAAGCTGTGCCTGTCCACCTGGAACCAGTTCATGAGCGCCATCCCGACCCTGCGCGTGGGCATCACCTATATGCCGATCCCGATTGGCGGGCTGCTGACCCTGATCTTCGTGGTGGAAAAACTCCTGCTCGGTGACCAGAGCAACCGGCGCGTGGTGCGCTTTGACCTGGTGGAAGAAAGCGAAGGGGCTGCCTGATATGGACGCATTGATTCTGCTGGGCAGCTTTATCGCCCTGATCCTGATCGGCATGCCGGTGGCCTACGCCCTGGGTTTGTCGGCGCTGATTGGCGCGTGGTGGATCGATATCCCGTTCCAGGCCCTGATGATTCAGGTCGCGGGCGGGGTGAACAAGTTTTCGCTGATGGCGATTCCGTTCTTCGTGCTGGCGGGGGCGATCATGGCCGAGGGCGGCATGTCGCGGCGCTTGGTGGCATTTGCCGGAGTGCTGGTGGGCTTTGTGCGCGGCGGCCTGTCGCTGGTGAACATCATGGCCTCGACGTTTTTCGGCGCCATCTCCGGCTCGTCGGTGGCCGACACCGCCTCGGTCGGCTCGGTGCTGATCCCGGAAATGGAGCGCCGTGGCTACCCACGGGAATTTGCCACCGCAGTCACCGTCAGCGGTTCGGTGCAGGCACTGTTGACCCCGCCCAGCCATAACTCGGTGCTCTACTCCCTGGCGGCGGGCGGCACGGTGTCCATCGCCTCGCTGTTCATGGCCGGCGTGGTGCCTGGGTTGTTGATGAGCGCGTGCCTGATGGTGCTGTGCCTGATCTTCGCGAAAAAGCGCAACTACCCCAAGGGCGAAGTCATCCCCTTGAAACAGGCCCTGAAAATCTGCGCCGACGCGTTGTGGGGCCTGATGGCCATGGTGATCATTCTCGGCGGCATTCTCTCGGGCATCTTCACTGCCACCGAGTCCGCCGCGATTGCCGTGCTGTGGGCGTTCTTCGTGACCATGTTCATCTACCGCGACTACAAATGGAACGAGCTGCCCAAGCTGATGCACCGCACGGTGCGCACCATTTCCATCGTGATGATCCTGATCGCCTTCGCCGCCAGCTTCGGCTACATCATGACCCTGATGCAGATCCCGGCGAAGATCACCACGCTGTTCCTGACCCTGTCGGACAACCGCTACGTGATCCTGATGTGCATCAACGTCATGCTGCTGTTGCTCGGCACGGTGATGGACATGGCGCCGCTGATCCTGATCCTCACGCCGATTTTGCTGCCGGTGGTGCTCGGTATCGGCGTCGACCCGGTGCACTTCGGCATGATCATGCTGGTCAACCTCGGCATTGGCTTGATTACGCCGCCGGTGGGTGCGGTGCTGTTTGTGGGCGCGGCGGTGGGCAAGGTGAGTATCGAGAAGACCGTGAAGGCGCTGCTGCCGTTCTATGCGGTGCTGTTCCTCGTGCTGATCGCAGTGACTTACATTCCGGCGCTGTCGTTGTGGCTGCCCAGCGTGGTGTTGTGATGATGATTGAACTTGAAGACCACCTGACTCACCTCACCGTGAATCCGGCCGTGGGCGGCAGCATCGTCAACTGGACGGTGCGCGCCACCGGGCAGCCGTTGCTGCGCCATAACGATGAGCAGGCGATCCATACCGGTTTGCCCGGCAAGCTGGGGTGCTATCCGTTGGTGCCCTGGTCCAACCGCATTGCCCGTGGCGGTTTCGACAACCCCGAGGGTTGGCTGGCACTCACGCCCAACAGCCTGACCGATCCGCTGCCGATTCATGGTTCGGCCTGGCAACAGGCGTGGCAGGTGGTCAGCCAGACGTCGGATGAGGTACTGCTGGAGGTGCTGTGTGACGCGCCGTTTGCCTATCGCGCCGAGCAGCGTATTCGCTTGGGCGAAGGGATGCTGAGTATCGAGTTGCGCGTCACCCACCTGAGTGAGAAAGCAGCGTGGCATGGGCTGGGGCTGCATCCCTACTTCCCGCGCCGACCGGGTACCCGGTTGCAGGCCAAGGCCGCGCAGGTGTGGATGAGTGACGCCTCCAAGCTGCCGACAGGGTTGGCGCCGGTGCCGGGGGAGTGGGATTTCCGGGGATTGAAGACCCTGCCCGAAGGCTTGGTGGACAACGGTTTTTGCCAGTGGGACGGGTATTGCCGGATCGAACAGCCGGACCTGGGCTATGCGCTGGAATGCCAGGCCAGCGGGGCCGATTACTTCCTGCTGTACTGTCCGCCGGGGCTGGGGTTCTTTTGCATCGAGCCGGTGAGTCATCCGGTGAATGCTCATCACCTGGCGGGACGGCCGGGCCTGAAACTGCTGGAACACAATCAGTCGGTCCAACTCAATTTCAACCTGAAATACATTCAACATGTGGGAGGGGGCTTGCCCCCGATGGCGGCCTGACAGCCGACCAGGATGTCAGGCCGAGTACATATCCGTTGCTGCGGTAACGGCGGCTATGGGTTCCGCCCTTACGGCGGCTCACTTTGGAAAAGCCCCAAAGTAAGCAAAGGGCTCTTGCCCCACCACTCGGCACCTCGCCTAGGCTCGGTGTGCCCGTAATCCGACAGTGATTTGGGGGGCCGCCGCCACGCGCCATCCATGGCGCGGGGCGGCTAAACCGGCATCCCTGCCGGTTTACCCCCCAAATCACTATCGAATTCCGGCCAGCGTGGTTTAACGGGGCGCCTGAGATCAAGATCAAGATCTAAAGCAAGATCCAAAGCAAGATCAAGAGCGGCTCGCTTCGCATCGTGGTTACCGTTGGCTGCTACAAAGTTGTGTAGATACCTATAGCTATCGGGGGCAAGTCGAATCGTCGCACCGCCCCTCCCACAGTTTTGATTTGTGTTGTGTCAGTGATGTCAGGGTGGAGAGTTTTTCAGCCGCCCAGCCGTATCGATACTCACGACAACCGACAACCCCGGCCGCAACCGCTCGCTCTCGGCCTGATCCGGGTCCACGGTGATCCGCACCGGCACGCGTTGGGCAATCTTCACAAAGTTGCCCGTCGCGTTGTCGGCCTGCAACAGGCTGAACTCCGACCCCGTCGCCGGGGAAATATGCTGCACCGTGCCGTGAAACTTGCGGTGGTTGAGCGCATCCACGGTGAAGGTCACCGGCTGGCCGATCTGCACATTGTCCATCTGGGTTTCTTTCATGTTGGCGATCACCCACAGCTGGTGCGGTACCAGCGCCATCAACTGCGCGCCGGAGTTGACGTAGGCTCCCAGCCGCACGCCAATCTGCCCCAACTGCCCGTCACGCGGGGCGGTGATGCGCGTGTTGGACAGGTCGATACGCGCCAACTCCACCGCCGCCTCGGCACTCGCCACCGCCGCTTCCAGGGAACCGCGATTGACGATCACCGTTTGCAAATCCTGCCGCGCAATTTCCAGGCTGGCCTGGGCTTGTGCGACGGCGGCTATGGTCTGGGCATTGGCGGCACGGGTCACGTCCAGCTCGCGCCTGGACACCGAGCCGTCGCTGATCAGCTCTTCGTTGCGACGCAGGTCGGCGGTGCTTTTGCGCGCCTGGGCCTGGCTGTCCACCAGTGCGGCCTGACGCAGCTTGATCGTCGCTTCGGCGCTGTTGCGTTGTTGCACCACATTGGCCAGCGAGGCCTTTTGCACCGCCAGTTGCGCCAGCGCCTGGTCGAGGCGCTGCTTGTAGATGCGGTCATCCAGGCGCACCAGCAGGTCGCCGGCCTTGACGTACTGGAAGTCCTGCACCGGCACCTCGAACACATAACCGCTGAGCTGCGGGCCGATGATGGTGACCTGGCCGCGCACCAGGGCGTTCTCGGTGGTTTCCACCGCGCTGCTGAACGGCGGCAATTGCCAGGCATACAGCACGATCAGCACCCCAACGATGGCAATCGCGGCAAAGCCCAGGGACGAGAGGATGCGCACGCGCAATGAGCGCGGCTCGGTGACCGTGGCGCCGGGCGGCGTGGTGCCTTCCGGGGTGGCGGCGATGGCGTTGGTGGTCGTGGTGGTGGTCGGTTCGGTCATGAAGTGGCGCCGCTGGGTTGAACGGGAGTGGCTGCTTTAGTGGTGCTCATCAGCCACAGACTGCGGATAAAAATCCAGATCATGGTCAGGATCGCGATAATCGCGATCAGCATGAACACATCGTTGTAGGCCATGACATTGGCCTCACGGGTCGCCGCCGTGGCCAGGCTGCGGATGCCCATGAGGTTACGCAGTTCCGGGTCGGCGACGATACCGCCATAGGCCGACCCGCCGCTCTGCACCCGCGCGGCCACACGCGGGTCGAGCAAGGTCAGGTGCTCGACGATCATGCTGGAGTGATACTTCTCGCGCACGATCTGGAAGGTGCCGAGCAAGGCCGCGCCGATCAGGCCGCCGAGGTTCTGGCAAATCCCGAACATCACCGAAAAGCTCACCAGGTTACGCGGGTTGGCCAGCACGTTTTTGGTGCCCAGCACCATGGTCGGCCCCAGAAAGAACGTACCGCCGAAGCCTAGCAGGAACTGGCTGATGTACAGGTTCTGCGGGCGCGTGAGGTTGCTGGAGAAACTGTCCATCACCGAACCGGTGGCCATCAGCGCCAGGGAAATCACCAGCGGCATCAGCAGGTGCGCCGGGTTGATCGTCAGTGCACTGACCACCAGCCCACTGATCGCGCCGGCCAGCATCACCACATACAGCGTATGCATCTGCTGGTAGCTCATGTTCAACATCTGCATGAACCCGACCGCGCCGGTGGACTGCTCCGACAGCACCATGCGAATCAGGATCACCGCCAGCGCGAGGCGAATCATGGTGCCGCTGCCCAGCCAGCGGGTCATCAACAGCGGGTTGGCGCGATTATGTTCGATGGCCAGGCCAGCCATGATCAGCACCAGGGAACAGGCCGAGGCCACGCCGATCCACGGCGCTTCCAGCCACCAGTCGATACGCCCCAGGGACAGGACCGCGCACAGCAGGGCCACGCCGCTGGCGAGGATGGCGAACGTGAGGAAATCGAGTTTTTCAAAGGTCTTGAAGCGGTCGCCGGGTGGCAGCTTGAGCAGGAACACACAGCCCAGGCAGATCAGCGCCATGCCCAGTTCGAACAGGTACAAACCACGCCACTCGGCAATTTGCAGCAGGTCTTCGGAGAACAGTCGCGCCAGCGGCAGGGCCAATTGCGCCGTGCCCAACCCCAGCACCAGGGATTTCAACCGCCACTTGGCCGGGAACGCCTGGATCATGTAGTACAAGCCCAACGAACTCAGCGCCGCGCCGACCATGCCGTGGGCCGCCCGTACGGCGATGGCCGAGTTGAGGTCGTTGACGAACAAGTGGCCGAAGGTCACCAGCGCGTAGAGCACCAGGAACACCTCGGTAAACGCCCGCAGGCCGAATTGCTGGCGAAACTTCACCAGCAGCAGGTTCATGCACACGTTGGTCATCACATAGGCGGCGGGCAGCCAGGCCATTTCGGCGGTGGTCGCACCGAGGGCGCCTTGCAGGTATTGCAGATTGGCGATGACCAGCGCGTTGCCCAGGCCACCGGTGATTGCCACCAGCACGCCCACCAGCGCGTACAGCCAGCGCTTGTGGGTGGGGTGCCACGGCGTCGACGGCGAACCGGGCAGGCTCGGGCGCTCGTGGGGTTCCCAGGTGTGGGGAGTGTATTTATCCATTCGATGACCTAGATGACCCGACGAGGGACGTCGGTAAAACCATTACTCAGAGTAGTAAACCTGAGCGGGGTTCATCTTGCCATCTTGGGCGCATCAGTTAGCGCCCCTCCTGCCACTCATGCGCTGTGTTCTTCACTCAATGGCAGGGATGCGATTATCTCAGCGCGGCACGTCTGCAGGATTTCATCCGCCAGGGCCGAGTCATCCGGACACGCCCGTGACAGCATGACCGCACCGATTGCATGGGCCAGCAGGTCGATCATTTTCGCGCGGGCCTCTTGCCTGGTGACATCCACACCCGCCGTGTACTTGTCCTCGAGTGCTGCAAGGGTGTTTTCAACGCCACTGGCAAAGGTCGCCTTCAGATCATCCGACTGACGGGCGGCGTCACCACACAGGGCTGCCATGGTGCATCCCTCTCCCCTGCCGTCCCTGTGATCCCTGGACACGTACAGGTTCACAAAGCCCGGCACGTCCAGATCGCACGTACTTGACAGGGATTTTGCCAGGCTATTTTCGGCCGCTTCGGCCATCAAGTCGGCTTTGGAGCCGAAGTGTTTGTAGAAGCCTCCCTGGGTAAAACCCGCGGTAGCCATGAGCTCTGCGACACCCACACCGTCATAGCCACGCTCACGAAACAGCTCTGACGCCGTCTCCACAATATGAGCTCGGTTAGCGAGTGATTGCGTCTTGGTGATCTTCATTTCGCGCCCCTGGGACTCCTGAACAATGGCCCCGACTATACTCTGATGTCGATCACAATCAAAACTATTGACACCTTTGATTATGATCGACATCATAAAACCACCAGCGCATATCTCTGCGGCTGTGCGGCGCAGATCGCCGTCTATGATCATCCTGAACAATCAAGAGCATCTATTTATGAGCAGCCCTGAAACCGTACTGATTACCGGCGCCTCAACAGGCATTGGCGCGACCTACGCCGAGCGTTTTGCCCAACGTGGGCACAACCTGGTACTGGTGGCCCGCGACAAAAACCGGCTGGACGCACTGGCCTCCCGGCTGCGTGAAAAACACGCGGTATCCATTGACGTGATCCAGGCCGACCTGACTCAAACCAGCGATCTGACCACCGTCGAAGCTCGCCTGCGTGATGACGCCAGTATCGGCATCCTGGTAAACAATGCGGGCGCCGCCCTCTCCGGCAGCTTCATCGAGCAATCCATCGACAGCGTTACCAACCTGGTCGCGCTCAACACCACCGCCCTGGTGCGACTTGCCAGCGCCATCGCTCCACGCCTGGCACACGCCGGTAACGGCGCGATTATCAACATTGGCTCGGTGGTGGGGCTGGCACCGGAATTCGGCATGAGCGTCTACGGTGCGACCAAAGCGTTTGTGCTGTTTCTATCCCAAGGACTGAGCCTTGAGCTCTCGCCCAAAGGCGTCTACGTGCAAGCCGTTCTTCCAGCGGCAACCCGCACGGAAATCTGGGATCGCGCGGGCATCGACATCAATACGCTGAGCGAAATCATGAGCGTGGACGAGCTGGTCGATGCGGCGCTGGTCGGTTTTGATCGTCGCGAGCCGGTGACCATTCCACCGTTACAAGAGGGTGCCCGTTGGGATGCCTTGCAGGCTGCCCGCCAAGGTTTGCTTGCAGAAATTCGCCAATCGGTCGTCGCCGAGCGCTATCAAGCCAAGGCGTGATAGTTACGCTAAACCATGAGAACTGAACGATGAAAGCCTTCCTGATCGACCGTTACGGCAAGAATCCTGGACGTCTTGGCGAGGTCCCGGAGCCGGAACCGGGCATCAACGACGTCTTGGTCAAGGTGCATGCCAGCAGCGTCAACCTGCTGGATTCGAAGATCAGCAAAGGTGAGTTCAAACTGATCCTGCCGTACACATTCCCGCTGATCATGGGTAACGACCTGGCCGGCGTCGTCGTTCGCGTGGGGTCAGGCGTGCGCACCTTCAAGCCGGGTGACGAGGTCTATGCGCGCCCGCCCCAGGCGCGCATCGGCGGCTTTGCCGAGCTGATCGCGATAGAGGAAAGTGCCCTCGCTCTGAAACCCAAAAACACCAGCATGGAACAAGCCGCTGCCCTGCCCCTGGTTGCACTGACAGCCTGGCAGGTGCTGGTTGAAACAGCCCGCTTGAAGAAAGGACAAAAAGTCTTTATCCACGCAGGCTCCGGTGGCGTCGGCAGCATTGCCATCCAGCTTGCAAAACACCTGGGCGCTTTCGTTGCCACCACGACCAGCACCCGCAACGTGGAGTGGGTCAAGGCGTTGGGCGCAGACGTCGTCATCGACTACACGCAGCAAAACGTCGAAACCGTGTTGCGCGACTACGACGTCGTATTGAACAGCCTCGGCCCTGCCGAACTGGAAAAATCCCTGCGCATTCTCAAGCCGGGAGGCCAGCTCATCTCCATCTCAGGGCCACCGACCGCTGAGTTCGCACGCGAGCAAAAACTGTTCTGGGGACTGGGTTGGATCATGCGCCTGTTAAGCAGCGGCATACGCAGAAAAGCCCGCAAGCAAGGCATCGACTATGCGTTCGTGTTCATGCGTGCGAGCGGTGCGCAATTGCAGAAAATCACTGCGTTGGTAGAGTCCGGAATCATCACACCGGTGATCGACCGAACCTTCCCTTTCGACTCAACGGCTGAGGCATTGAGCTACGTCGAACGGGGCAGAGCCAAGGGGAAGGTGGTGATCAAGATCCTATGACTAAGCCCACCCAACGCTCAGCTGATGGCGATGCAGACTTGTGGCGAGCGGGCTTGTCCCGCGTCGGGGTGCGCAGCAGCCCCAGAACCAGCCACTGTGCAATATCGGGTACACCGCATTCATCCTTCATTGGGGGCGCTTCGCACCCCAACGCGGGACAAGCCCGCTCGCCACAGGGGTTCCAGTTTGCTGAACGACAGCGCTGAATCGGAGATTCAGCGGCCTCCCACATTGGATCTCATGTGCATCCAGAAGCGCGTTTCAAATCAGATCCAACCGAGCCAACTCCAATAAGTCGCCGCAAACACCAACATCAGCCCATACCCGATCAACGTCACCAGGAGCCCCACCTTGGCAAACTGCCGCGCCGTAAACGTCCCGGTCCCCAGGCACACCATGTTCTGCGGCGCATTGATCGGCAGGATAAACCCGTAGCTCATCACAAACCCCAGCAGCATGGTCATCCCCAACCGGTTGAACTCACCCGGCAAGGTCTGCAACACCGCAATCAGGATCGGCAACAGCGCCGAGGTCAACGCCGTGGCGCTGGCAAAGCCCAGGTGGATCACAATCAAAAACGCCCCCAGGATCGCAAACACCCCCAGCGGCCCGACCTGATCAAGGCCGGTGTGCGCCACCACCTGGGAGCCCAGCCATTGCCCGGCCTGGGTGGTCAGCAGCGCGGTACCGAGGCTGATGCCCACGCCAAATACAATCACCGTGCCCCATGGAATGCGCGACTGCACATCCTTCCAGGTCATCACCCCAATCCCCGGCAGCAGCAGGAACACCAGCCCGGCGTAGGTGGTCGAGGTAGTGTCGAACGGGTGCAGGCGCCCTTCCGTCGCCCATGCCAACAGCAGCAGCACCGACACCGTCAGCAAGCGTTTCTGCGGGCCGGTCATCGGGCCGATGTCCACCAGGGACTGGGCCACGGCCTCCTTGCCACCGGGGATGCTGTCGGTTTCCGGCGGCAGCAGCTTGATCACCAGGAACAGCAACACCGCCGACATGATCACCGCCCACGGCGCGCCGGCGATCAGCCAGTCGATCCACGACACGCGCTGGCCGAGCATCTTGTCCATAAAACCCACGGTCAGCAGGTTTTGCGCGGCGGCGGTCTGGATGCCGACGTTCCAGATGCTGGTGCCCTGGGCCACCACGATCATCAGGCCGGCGGCAATGTTGGAGCGCTTGTCCACGCCAAACGCGGCAACCACGCCCATCATGATCGGCACCACACAGGCGCTGCGCGCGGTGGCGCTGGGCACCACCAGGCTGAGCAGGATGGTCACCGCAATCGCCCCCAGCAGAATGCCGCGGGTGCTGGTGCCGACGCGGGTCAGGGTCACCAGGGCGATGCGCCGGTCCAGGCCGGTGTGGGTCATGGCCGCCGCGATGAACAACGCACCCGCCACCAGGGCCAGTGCCGGGTTGGAAAAGCCGGTGAGCGCCATGCTGATGGCCGGGCTGGAGCCGATCAGGTGCGTGGGGTCTTGCAGCGACGGTGCCGTGCCGAGCAAAAACGCCATGAGCGAGGTGATCATGATCGCGCTGGCTTCATAGGACACCGCCTCGGTGATCCACACCACCACGGCAAACGCGAGGATCGCCAGCATGCGCTGCCCGGCCACCGGCAGCTCGGCGGGCAGCGGCAACAGCAGCACGCCGACCATCACCAATACACCGATCACCAGGCCCAGGGGCAACTTGAAGGATGTTGCGGTTGTTGCGGGGGCGTTCATGGCGGGCTCCGTCAGGCTCTGAATCAGGAGGGCAGCATGGGGCAAAGCGCCGCAACGGGTGTTGACGGGTATCAAGACCCTAGGTCAATAACTGGCTCAATACCGCCCGCAACTTGCCGGGCTTGAGCGGTTTGTTCAACAACGGCGCATCCAGCCGCCTTAATGCGCGGCGGCACTGGTCGGTGCGGTCGGCGGTGATGATCACGGCAGGGATGTTCTGCGCGAAATGCTCGCGCAGGTGCTTGACCACCGCACAGCCCACCACACCGTGGTCGAGGTGGTAGTCGGCAAGGATCAACTCCGGCGCCCGGCCCTGCAACGCCAGCAACGCCCCGGCCTGGTCGGTGGCAGTGATCACCTCACAGCCCCACTGCGCCAGCAGCGCGCGCATGCTGTCGAGGATGCTCACCTCATTATCGATCACCAGCAGGCGCCGCCCCGGCAGCGGGTTGCCCGTGGTCGGCAGCACCGGCAGTTGGCTGATCGCCTGGGGCATCTCTTCGCTGATGGGCACCTCGATACTGAACATCGAGCCACGCCCCGGCCACGAACGGACCGCCACCGGGTAGCCGAGGATTTCGGCGATACGCTCGACAATCGCCAGGCCCAGCCCCACGCCTTTACGGTCTGAGGCACGGCCGACGTCGAGCTGGTTGAACTCGAGGAAGATCGCGTCGAGCCGGTCGGCTGCGATGCCGCGCCCGGTGTCCCACACCTCCAGGCGCAGGCGATCGCCACGGCGGCGCGCGCCGAGCAGGATGCAGCCCTCGTCGGTGTAGCGGCAGGCGTTGCTGAGGAAGTTGCGCAGGATGCGCGTCACCAGTCGCAAGTCGGTGCGAATCGCATAATGGCCGGTCCGCGCGCGCAGGTTCAGCCCGGCCGCCAGCGCCACCGACTGGAACTCCGAGACCAGCGGCGCAAACAGCTCATCCAGGCGATACAGCGCCACATCGGGCTTGACCGCCGCCTGGTCGAGCCGCGAAATATCCAGCAGGTCGGTGAGCAAATCCTCGGCGCCTTCCAGGGCCTGGTGGGTGCGCTCCACCAGCACCTGTTCGACGCTGGGCAAGTTACGTTCGCGCAGGGTCGAGATCAGCAACCGCGCCGCGTTCAGCGGTTGCAGCAGGTCATGGCTGGCGGCGGCGAGGTATTTGTCCTTGCTGCGATTGGCAGCCTCGGCGGCGTCGCGCGCATCGCGCAGCTCCTGCTCGACCTGCTCACGTTGGGCGATCTGCTGTTGCAGATTGCGGTTGGCTTCCAGCAGTTCATCGGTGCGCGCCGCCACACGCTGCTCCAGCTCATCGTTGAGGCGAATGTAGCGGTTGCGCTCGGCCTCCAGTTCGTCAAGGCGCGCGGTGAGTTCCGGGTAGTGGCTCTTGCGCGCCGAGTGATTGCCCAGCCCCAGCAGCCCGGCCAGTGCCTGTTGCTGATCTTCAGAGCGCTTCGCCATACACCACCTCGACGTCACGCTGGCTCGACTCGCGCGGGTTGGTGAGGATGCACGGGTCGTGCATCGCATGTTGGGACAGGAACGGAATATCCGCCACGCGCACCCCATGCAAACCGAGGGTTTCGTGAAAACCGATGGCGTGTTTCAGCGCAATCAGATGCTCCACCAGCCGCCCGCGAATCTGCCGATGGCTGAGGCCCCGGCAATCGATGCCGAACGTCTCGGCAATCACCTTGAAGCGCTCCGGCGCCGAGTTGTAGTTGAACGCCACCACGTGTTCCACCAGCACCGCGTTGCACAAGCCATGGGGCAGGTCGAGAAACCCGCCGAGGCTGTGGGACATGGCATGCACCGCGCCGAGGATCGCATTGGAAAACGCCAACCCCGCCTGCATGCTGCCGAGCATGATCTTCTCGCGCAGGGCAATGTCACCGGGGTTGGCGATCATCTGCACCAGGTTGCCGTTGATCAGGCGCATGGCTTCCAGCGCATGGGGGTCGGTGAGCGGGCCGTGGCCGGTGGACACGAACGCCTCGATGGCATGCACCAGTGCGTCGATACCGGTGCAAGCGGACAGGAACGGATCCATGCTCGCCGTGGTTTCCGGGTCGATGAGAGACACATCCGGCACCACCGCCTTGCTGACGATGGAAAACTTCATGCGTTCCTGCTGGTTGGAAATGATCACGAACTGCGAGACATCCGCCGAGGTGCCGGCGGTGGTGGGGATCAGGATCAACGGCGGGCTCGGCACGCGGATGGTGTCCACGCCTTCGAACTCGAGGATGCAGCGCCCATGGGCGACCACAATGCCGATGGCCTTGCCGCAGTCCATGGGGCTGCCGCCACCGATGGCCACGATCACGTCGCAATGGTTTTCCCGGTACACCTCGGCACCGAGCATCACTTCCTCGACACGCGGGTTGGGCGACACGGCGCTGTACAGGCAGTAGTCGATGCCGATGGCCTGCAGGCTGGCTTCCACATCGGCGACCCAACCGGCGGCGATCACACCGGGGTCGCTGACCACCAGCACCTTGCGCGCGCCGAAGGTCTTGGCATAGTTACCGACGTTATGCCGGCAGCCGGCACCGAAGATGATTTCAGGCGAGACGAATTTACGCAGGAGGCTCAGATTTGGGCTCATTGGAAAGCCTGTTGTTATTATTTTTGGGAGATGCGCTTCACACTAACCCATTCGGGGGCGAATGCAATCAGACCAAAGGGTCATTCCCAATACGGCACCGGCCAGCGCGAGGCTGGCCGGAGATGGATCAGCGGCTGGCGAAGTACATGGTCACTTCGAAGCCGATACGCAGGTCGGTGAAGGCGGGTTTGGTCCACATGGGGAGAGTCCTCTTGTTGTGCCGGAAGATTCCGGTAAGGGCATTAATGCATGGGGGGATGGGGGGGCGAATGCTACTTTCGAAGTAAATGCCGCACTGCATTAGTCGCGAATGTACAGGGAGCAAAATGTGGGAGGGGCTTGCCCCCGATGAGCATGAGTATCTACACAACTTCAATAGAATAGTGCGCAGCTGTCGAGCCTTGGCGAGGCTGCGTCAGGCGCGCTGCCGATTCAGGCTCGAGGCGCGGCCGACGCAGCCTCGCTTGCGCTCGGCAGCTGCTACGGATTTGCGCGGTGTTGGATAAGACGGTATCTACGCAGAAGGCTCGCTCAAGTTGTGTAGATACCCATGCCCCGATGAGGGAGTGTCAGTTGATGCATCTGTAACCGACCCACCGCTATCGGGGGCAAGTCGAATCGTCGCACCGCCCCTCCCACACTTGATTGCATTTCAAGTTGGAATCAGAAGAAACCCAGTGGATTGATGTCGTAGCTCACCAGCAAATTCTTGGTCTGCTGGTAGTGATCGAGCATCATCTTGTGGTTCTCACGCCCCACGCCCGACTTCTTGTAGCCGCCAAACGCCGCATGCGCCGGGTACAGGTGATAACAGTTGGTCCACACGCGGCCGGCCTTGATCGCCCGGCCCATGCGGTAGGCGCGGTTGATGTCGCGGGTCCACAGCCCGGCGCCGAGGCCGAATTCGCTGTCGTTGGCAATCGCCAGGGCTTCGGCTTCGTCCTTGAAGGTGGTGATACCCACCACCGGCCCGAAGATTTCTTCCTGGAACACGCGCATCTTGTTGTGGCCCTTGAGCAGGGTCGGCTGGATGTAGTAACCGCTGGACAGGTCGCCCTCCAGGCGCTCGGCCGCGCCGCCGGTGAGCAGCTCGGCGCCCTCCTCCTGGGCGATCTTGAGGTAGGAGAGGATCTTGTCGTATTGCTGTTCGGACGCCTGGGCACCGACCATGGTCTCGGTGTCCAACGGGTTGCCGCGCTTGATCTTGACGATCTTCTTCATCACCACTTTCATGAAGTCGTCGTAGATCGACTCCTGCACCAGCGCCCGCGACGGGCAGGTGCACACTTCGCCCTGGTTGAAGAACGCCAGCACCAAGCCTTCGGCGGCTTTTTCGATGAATTGCGGCTCGGCCTGCATGATGTCTTCGAAGAAGATGTTCGGCGACTTGCCGCCCAGCTCAACGGTGGACGGAATCAGGTTTTCGGCCGCCGCATGCATGATGTGCGCGCCGATTGGGGTCGAGCCGGTAAAGGCGATCTTGGCGATGCGCTTGCTGGTGGCCAGCGCCTCCCCGGCTTCGCGGCCAAAGCCCTGCACGATGTTGAGCACGCCCGGTGGCAGCAGGTCATTGATCAGCTCGGCAAACACCATGATCGACAGCGGCGTCTGCTCGGCCGGCTTGAGCACGATGCAGTTGCCGGCGGCCAGTGCCGGGGCGAGTTTCCAGGCGGCCATCAGCAGCGGAAAGTTCCACGGAATAATTTGCCCGACCACGCCCAATGGCTCATGGAAGTGATAGGCCGCGGTGTGTTCGTTGATCTCGGCGGCACCGCCTTCCTGGGCGCGGATGCAGCCGGCGAAGTAGCGGAAGTGGTCGGCGGCCAGGGGCACGTCGGCGTTGAGGGTTTCGCGCACGGCCTTACCGTTGTCCCAGGTTTCAG
The DNA here is from genome assembly GCF_040754745.1 of Pseudomonas sp. SB113. Taxonomy (NCBI): domain Bacteria; kingdom Pseudomonadati; phylum Pseudomonadota; class Gammaproteobacteria; order Pseudomonadales; family Pseudomonadaceae; genus Pseudomonas; species Pseudomonas sp. SB113. Next base: position 7,612 of record NZ_JBFMHW010000008.1, on the reverse strand, counting down.
CAACGGCCAGCACTTCGAGATTCTGCTCGATACGGTCGGCGATTTTCAGCAGCACCAGCGAACGATCCTGGGGCGAGGTCTTGCCCCAGGCGTCGGCGGCGGCATGGGCGGCGTCAAGGGCTTTGTCGATGTCGGCGGCGTTGGAGCGCGGGAATTCAGCGATCACTTCACCGGTCACCGGCGAGGTGTTGGTGAAGTACTCACCGCTGAGCGGCGCGACGAACTCACCGCCGATGTAATTGCCGTAGCGCTGCTTGAAGCTGACGATGGCGCCAGGGGTGCCAGGTTGTGCGTAGATCATGTTAAAGCCTCTGTCTGGGTCCGGGCCTGTCGGTCAACAGGCGATGACCCGATAGTAAAGAGCCCCCGTTGCCGGGCGAATGCGCCGTTGGCAGGGGGGGACTTGTCATTTGGTCGTAGATTCAGTGCTTGGCGACCAGCTCTTTGGGCAGCTTGAAGGTCCAGAGCATGCCGCCCTGGTTGAAGTCCTTGATGCGCTTGGCCACTTCACCGCCCCACAACGGCACTGCGCCGCCCCAGCCGGAGAGCACCGAGACGTACTGTTCGCCGTCCATTTCCCAGGTCACAGGCGAGCCGAGCACGCCGGAGCCAGTCTGGAATTCCCAGACCTTCTCGCCAGTCTTGGCGTTAAACGCTTGCAGGAAGCCTTCCGGCGTACCGGTGAACACCAGGTTGCCCTTGGTGGTCAGCACCCCGCCCCACAGCGGCGCAAAGTTCTTGTGGCGCCAGACTTCCTTGCCGGTCTTCGGGTCGATGGCGCGCAGCACGCCGATGTAGTCTTCGTTCAGCGGCTTGATGGTGAAGCCCGCCCCCAGGAACGCCGCGCCCTTCTTGTAGGCGATGCCTTCGTTCCAGATGTCCATGCCCCACTCGTTGGACGGCACATAGAACAGCCCGGTGTCGCGGTTATAGGCCATCGGCATCCAGTTCTTCGCACCGAGGAAGGCCGGCGCGACAAACACTGAGGTACCCTTGGTTTCGCTGCCCGGCGCGCCTGGGCGGCTGGCTTCGTTGTAGATCGGCCGACCGTCCTTATCCAGGCCGGTGGCCCAGGTGATCTTGTCGACAAACGGGAAGCCACGGATGAACTTGCCGTTGGTGCGGTCGAGCACGTAGAAGAAGCCGTTGCGGTCAGCGGTGGCCGCGGCTTTGATCTCCTTGCCGCCTTCGGTGTAGTTGAAGGAGATCAGCTCGTTGACGCCGTCATAGTCCCAACCGTCGTGGGGCGTGCTCTGGAAGTGCCACTTGATGGTGCCGTCGTCCGGGTTCAGCGCCAGGCGCGAGGACGAGTAGAGGTTGTCGCCAGGGCGCAAGTGCGAGTTCCACGGCGCCGGGTTGCCGGTGCCGAACAGCAGCAGGTTGGTTTCCGGGTCGTAGTAGCCGCCCAGCCACGGTGCGGCGCCGCCGGTTTTCCACAAATCCCCCGGCCAGGTCTTGCCCGCCTCGCCGCCGGAGATGCCGTTTTCCACGGCTTTGCCGTCCTTGTAGACATAGCCCATATGGCCTTCGACGGTCGGGCGACTCCACAGCAGCTCGCCATTTTTCGGGTCGTAGGCTTCGATCTTGCCCACCACGCCGAACTCGCCACCGGCCACGCCAGTGATCAGCTTGCCGTTGATCACCAGGGGCGCGGCGCTGATCGAGTAGCCGTCCTTGTGGTCGGCGACTTTTTTGCTCCACACCACTTTGCCGGTGTCTTTGTTCAGCGCCACCAGCTTGGCGTCGAGGGTGCCGAAGAACACCAGGTCGCCGTACAGCGCCACGCCACGGTTGATCACGTCACAGCACGGGCGGATGTCATCGGGCAGACGCGCATCGTACTGCCAGAGCTTCTTGCCGGTGCGCGCATCCACCGCGAACACCCGCGAATAGGAACCGGTGAGGTACATCACCCCGTCCTTGATCATCGGCTGAGCCTGTTGCCCACGCTGTTTCTCACCACCAAAGGAAAACGCCCAGACCGGGCGCAGTTCCTTGACGTTGTCGACGTTCAGGGTGTCGAGGGGGCTGTAGCGCTGGCCCTGCACGCCCAGGCCGTTGGTGACGATCTGCGCGGGGTTTTTCGGGTCCTGGAGGATGTCCTCATCGGTGACCGAGGCCATGGCCTGGCCGGATAACAGGATGGCACCGAGCAACACACTCAAGGCGAAGGGTTGGCGACGTGCGGGTTGGGTCATGACGGCTACCTCTGCGGTTTTTTGTTATACCCGGGAAATTTTCCCGGTCTGGTGCCGATTCTTGGACGCAGGGGCCGTTGTCACAATTGACCGCAGTATCGAGTTTGCTAGTTCCTTAGTAGCGGGTGTCCACCCGTTGCATCTGTTCGCGCTCGTAACGCGGGTACAGGTGGCTGACGCTGCGGATCAGTTCATAGCGGCTCAGGCTGATCGCGGCGAAGCGCTCCGGTATGGGGCTGCGGATCATCTCGGCCATGTCGATGCCATGGCTGGCGCCGTCACGCAAAAGTTGATCGAGCCAGGTCAGGTAGTCGCGCATCTGCGTGAGGGGTTGCGCGTCGCTGGCCACCGGGCCGTGGCCGGGCACGATCAGGGTCCAGGGCAAGGCTTGCAGGGTACCGAGGTCAGCCAGCCACACCGCCAGCCCCGGGCTGTTGGGGGTGGTGAGCGCGCGCTGGTAAAACACCAGGTCGCCGGCGAACAGCACGCCGGTGCTCTGGTCGAAGATCGCCAGGTCGGCGCCGGTATGCCCGGTGAGCGCGAGCAGGCGCAAGTCGTGGCGGCCGACGCTCAGTACACCGGGTTCCAGCACCTGGGTGGGCAATACCACTTCGGTGCCGCGCATCCAGTCGCCGACCATGCGATAGAGGTTTTCCGCCATGCCGTCGCCCTGCTCGTGCAGCAGCCGCGTGGTCTCGGCCAGGGCGCCGATGGGCACGTCCTTGAAGGCCTGGTTGCCCAGCGCATGGTCGGGGTGGTGATGGGTAATCAGCACCTGGATCACCGGCTTGGGGGTGACACGGGCGATGGCCTCGCGCATGGCTTCGCCGTAGCGCCGTGACGGTCCGGTGTCGATTACCACCACGCCGGCCTCGGTGACGATGAAGGCGGTGTTGACGATATTGCCGCCATTGGCCTTGGCAAAATTGTCGGTGCTGCCTTCAAGCAGCCAGGTGTCATCGGCGATCCACCGGGGCTTGAGGGCGTAGTCGAGGTCCGCCAGGGCGGGCAGGCTCAGGCCCAGGCATAACAATAGAATCCAGCGCATGCCGCGCTCCTTCTGGTCAGGGGATAGCCGCGTCGAACTCATTGCCGCTGTTGTCACGCAGCACCAGGCGGGTGGGCCCCGGCGCGTCGATGTCGAAGGCCAGGTTGGGGTTCTCGCTGACCGCCGGGAACAACTCAAGATCAGCCAGCACCCGGCCGTCCTGGCCGCGCAGTTGCGCATGGTTGATAAAAAACTCGGGGATGCCGCTGACCATGCCGTTATCCATCGGGTGCGCCACCTGCACACGTACGCGGCTGAACTCGCCAAGCGGGTAACGCCCGCCGAGCACTTCGCCGATGTGCTCTTCCCAGCCCGGCTGGGTGCGTACCACGCTGGGCGCGGTGCAGCCACCGCCGGCTGCGTCGATCAGGGTCGAGCCCACATGCCACATGCCGTCATCGGTGAGCACCGCCGCACGCAACGGCGTGGCCTGCTCGATACGAATCCGCAGCGACAGCCACGGCAGCACGCCGGCCTTGGGTTGGAAGTCGACGATTTTCGGCAAGGGGTTGAGCTCGGCCCAGGCGAGGATTTTCACCACATGGCCGTTGAAAGCGCGCGCGTCAATTTCCAGCGGCACCTGGCGCGCATCTTCGGCGAACGGCGGCGCGAGCAGCTTGACCCGGTCGTCAAACACGAACGGCGCCTCGGCCAGGAACTGCTTGTGATAGAACGCCCACATCACCGACGGCACCGGGTCGACCTCCACGGCGTGAGCCGCCAGCGGCAGCCAGCAAGCCAGGATGCAACTCAGTCGCCAGTTCATCGCCTGCTCCTATTGATACATCTCGGGCACTTCGTACTGCAGGCCGTAATGGGCATAGATGGCTTGCACCGCGCCGTCGCGGATCAGGCCTTCCAGCGCCTCTTCCACGGCATAGGCCAACTGACGGTTGCTCTCGTGCACCGCCATGCCGATCTCCCAGCGTTGCTTGCCCATGTTCGGGTAGGCGTTTTCGGCCAGGGCCAGTTGCGGGTCGTGGGCTTCATGCACCTGCCAGTCGACCTCGCCGCGCAGCGCCATCACCGCATCAACCTCACCGGCTTTCATCGCCACAAAGGCCTGGGGTACGCCGGGGTAGTGACGGGTCTTGCCGGCGAGCATGCCGTTGAACACCGAGGTGAGGTAAAACGACGGCACGCTGTCGACTTCGACGCCAATCGGGTGCTGCTCGAACACCGCCACGCTGGCAACCGTGTCCAGACGCCGACGGTCATAAGCCACCTGCCATTGTTCGTTCTGGTACGGCCCGAACATCACCACCTGGCCGTTTTCCAGTTCGCCCTGGTCGTTGCGCTTTTGCGCGTAATCACGGTCGTAGGGCGCACGCATCATCAGGTCGGCCAGTTGCTGGTTATGCAACGGGCTGCCGCGCCAGATGTAGTCGCGCAGGTCGTCGTCGAGCTTCTCGCCGGCCGGCGCCCAGATCAACTTGAGCCGTACCCCCAGCGCCATGGCCAGGGCCTGGGCCAGTTCCACGTCGACCCCGCGCGGGGTGGCGCCGTCTTCGAAACTGTAGGGGGCAAAGTCTTTGTACACCGCTACGTTGATTTCGCCGGCGGCGATCATCTGGTCATAGCTGCGCACCTGCGCCTGTGCCGGCTGGCAACACAGCAGGGCCAGGCCAAGCACATAAGCGAACAGGCGCATGGCTTACTCCTCGACGTGCACGGTGTCCAGGTAGGTGCGCACGGCCCACAAGGCTTCCTGGCTCAGGTAGTCGGCCATTTTCGGCATGTACACACGGCCGTCACGCACCGCGCCATGGCGCACACGCTCGACGAACCACTCATCACCGGCTTCGCCCACGTCGAGCATGCGCAGGTCGGGGGCGATGCCGCCGGACTTGGCTTCCAGGCCGTGGCAGGCGGCGCAGTTCTGGTTATAGGCGGACGAACCAATTTCCACGGCCCGGTCGTGTTCAGGCGAGGTGCGGTACGGATTGACCGCCGCCCAGCCGTCTTCGTTGACCGCCACGCCGGCGTCCTTGATCGAGGTCAGGCCCTTGGTTTCCACCGCTTGCGGGACCACGTTGCCATGGGCCCAGGCGGAGCCCCCGGCGATCACACCGACCAACAGCCCGGCGACGAGCAAGGCATTGTGTTTTGTTGTCATTATTTTTGCCCTCAGGATTGCACGCAAAACCTCATTGCAGAGGCTATGGCAACCATCTTAGAAACCACGGGGCATGGGCCGTATGCTGCTTTGGTGGTCGGCTTATCCTCCCTTGGTAGTAGGGCTTGTGGGGCACGCCTAAAACAGTGGCGCCTCGGGAAGCCTTCCCGGCCACAGCGGGACTTTTTCCGTATCCGCCAGGCCCACGGCGTTCCACCCTGTGCAGGCCAAAACCTCCACTGGGAACTGCAACCATGACAATAAGATCGCTACCCGCCCGTTCACCGTTAAGCCTTGCCGTGCAAGCCTTCCTGCTGGTCGGCGGCCTGTCCCTCAGTGCCGTAACGTTCGCGGCCGCCGAACCCGCCAAGCCGACGCGCAACGTCACCTGGGAAGACATCGCCAACGACCACCTAACCACCCAGGACGTGCTGCAATACGGCATGGGCACCAACGCCCAGCGCTGGAGCCCGCTGGCCCAGGTCAACGACAAGAATGTGTTCAAGCTCACCCCGGCCTGGTCCTACTCGTTCGGCGATGAGAAACAACGCGGCCAGGAATCCCAGGCGATCGTCAGCGACGGCGTGGTCTATGTCACCGGTTCCTATTCCCGCGTATTCGCCCTCGACGCCAAGACCGGCAAGCGCCTGTGGACCTACAACCACCGCCTGCCCGACAACATTCGTCCGTGCTGCGACGTGGTCAACCGCGGCGCGGCGATCTTCGGCGACAAGATCTACTTTGGCACCCTCGACGCACGCCTGATCGCCCTCGACAAAAACACCGGCAAAGTGGTGTGGAACAAGAAGTTCGGCGACCACGCCGCCGGCTACACCATGACCGGCGCACCGGTGCTGATCAAAGATAAGGTCAGCGGCAAGGTGCTGCTGATCCACGGCAGCTCCGGCGATGAATTCGGCGTGGTCGGCCAGCTGTTTGCCCGCGACCCCGACACCGGTGAAGAAGTGTGGATGCGCCCGTTCGTGGAAGGCCATATGGGCCGCCTCAACGGCAAGGACAGTAGCCCCACCGGCGACGTCAAGGCGCCTTCGTGGCCGGATGACCCGACCACCGAAACCGGCAAGGTCGAGGCCTGGAGCCACGGCGGCGGCGCCCCTTGGCAGAGCGCGAGCTTCGATGCCGAGACCAACACCATCATCGTCGGCGCCGGCAACCCTGGCCCTTGGAACACCTGGGCGCGCACCGCCAAGGACGGCAACCCCCACGACTTCGACAGCCTCTACACCTCCGGCCAGGTCGGCGTCGACCCGAGCACCGGCGAAGTGAAGTGGTTCTACCAGCACACCCCGAACGACGCCTGGGACTTCTCCGGCAACAACGAGCTGGTGCTGTTCGATTACAAGGACAAGGACGGCAAGGTGGTCAAGGCCACCGGTCACGCCGACCGCAACGGCTTTTTTTATGTGGTGGACCGCAACAACGGCAAGCTGCAGAACGCCTTCCCCTTCGTCGACAACATCACCTGGGCCAGCCATATCGACCTGAAGACCGGGCGTCCGGTGGAGAACGAAGGCCAGCGTCCGGCCAAGCCATTGCCGGGTGAAACCAAAGGCAAACCGGTGGAAGTCTCGCCGCCGTTCCTGGGTGGCAAGAACTGGAACCCCATGGCCTACAGCCAGGACACCGGCCTGTTCTACATCCCGGGCAACCAGTGGAAAGAGGAATACTGGACCGAAGAGGTCAACTACAAGAAGGGCTCGGCGTACCTGGGCATGGGCTTTCGCATCAAGCGCATGTATGACGACCACGTCGGCACCCTGCGCGCGATGAACCCAACCACCGGCAAGGTAGTGTGGGAGCACAAGGAAGCGTTGCCGCTGTGGGCCGGCGTGCTGGCAACCAAGGGCAACCTGGTGTTTACCGGCACCGGCGACGGCTTCTTCAAGGCCTTCGACGCGAAAACCGGCAAGGAGCTGTGGAAGTTCCAGACCGGCAGCGGCATCGTCTCGCCGCCGATCACCTGGGAGCAGGATGGCGAACAGTATGTCGGCGTGACCGTCGGCTATGGCGGCGCGGTGCCTTTGTGGGGCGGCGACATGGCCGAGCTGACCAAGCCGGTGGCGCAAGGCGGGTCGTTCTGGGTGTTCAAGATCCCGAGTTGGGATAACAAGACCGCGCAAAAATAACCCCTATCCCCTCCCGTAGCAGCTGTCGAGCGCAAGCGAGGCTGCGTCGGCCGCGACTCGGGCTTGAATCGGCAGCGCGCCTGACGCAGCCTCGCTTGCGCTC